>CAXNFV010000028.1:0-7801 GCA_964201675.1 Ilumatobacteraceae bacterium
GTCAGAAAACCAATGGTGCAACCAATTGAGGCGACTGCATACGCCACGCCATAAACAACAGTCGCCCGAAAAGTTTTCGTTTGTACACCACCTAATTGGGGTACGGCAAATTTGGGTGTCCAGCCGGTCAGCATACGTGCACCGCCGATAACCAGAACTATGCCGATCGCCAAAGACGCATATTTTGCATTCAGTTCAATCCATTGAGTAAACAATCGTGAGATCACACCAATAACGAAAAATATCGCGAGAAAGCCAATCGAGATTCCCGAACTAACGACTAGTGCGCGCCGCAGTCGTTCGCCGGTTTTTAGGTTCGGTTCTTCACGGGTACCAAGAAAGAAAATCAAATATGTCGGCAATAAAACAAAACCGCATGGGTTTACTGCCGCCAACACGCCCAAAATAAACGAGTAGGCAAAGTTGCCTTCGATAGCGAAAATCATTTCAACAACTCTGACACGAGTTCGTTCAGTTTGTTGGCACTGATTTCGCCCGCTATTTGCTCAATAATTTTGCCCTGTGCATCAACAGCCAAAGTCACGGGCGCTGTTGCGATACCTAACTGAGAGATAAATAGACCTTTTGTGTCGAAAAGCAGTTCAAACTTTACGCCGTATTGTGCGGCGAATTGTTCGGCGACACTTGCCGAGTCTTTAATGTTCACACCGACAAAACGCACTTGGTCGCGATATCGCGCGGCGGCGCTGGCGAGCACCGGCAACTCTCGACGGCACGGCTCACATGTTGAATACCATATGTTGAGAATCGTCGGTGTGCCGAGCAGACTTTTCGTAGAAGTCGTTTCACCATCGACGTTCTCTAGTTCAATATTCGGCAGTTGCTCGCCCTTGAGCCGACTATTGGTGGCGATGCCGTCTTTTGAAAGATCAACTGAATTTGACAATTCATAGCTTGGGGTATCCGTGCCGTTGAGTGTGCGAGCAACGAAAAATCCCGAAAAAATAATTGCGAAAATTATCAGTGCTTGTTTAATGAGTCGCGTTCTGGCAGGCACGAAAGCAGACTACCGACTGCTTTTGCCACCCACCAGAACGCGCACTTCTAGCGCAGTTAAGCCACCCAGTGCCCGGGGAGAGGCACTTCGGTGATCATTAACACCGCATGAGATTTCGTAACTGGCCGACCTCGTGGACGCTTGGTTGTGCGAATGCGACCTTCTTCAATTAGTTCGCCACCCCAAACGCCCCATGGTTCGTTGCGTGCAAGTGCGCCAGCCAAACATTCGGCCTTACTGGTGCATCGCGCACAAATTGCTTTGGCGCGTGCCATGTCGACGAATTCATCCGAGAAGAATAAATACGACAATGTTCCGTTGCCGTCATTACAGCGCATCGCGGAAAGCACGAATTCTGGTTTGTCATCGATCGCGAGTTTAAAGTTTTTGCTCGCCTGGAATTCGGTGATTTGTGTGTCTAACATTGTCATTTTTCTTCCTTTCATTTGTTGATTGTTGCCTGTTTATTACTTGATTTAGCCAATTTGGCTTCACGCCGGAAAAACAAAAAGACCGCCGGGTTTTCACCCGACGGTCTCGTGGATCTCTCCGACGTGAAATCTTTTACGTCAGATGCATCCCGAGATGTCGGGTTGGCTGTTTGGTTGAATAATCAACGAAACTTTTCGCCGTGCTAAACCAGCGAGATTTACTCGAGATTTGCACAAATTTAGTCGTGCGCGTATTAACAATGCGCATATTGGCGAGAGCCAAAAAATGAGAAAACGTTGCAAACATCAGGTAACCATGAAACCATAACTTGGCTCGGTTTCCAAGTGATTTAATTTCATAAACACGAAAATCCCATGAGACCCAATACTGGCTAGGGTTTCATCATGGCAGAAGCTAGTTTTTCAGCGCCTCGGCCGAGCCCATTTTCGCAATCGGGTCGCAATTTTTCGACATCTCGCAAAGTGCGTCTCGGTGATGTAACACCCAAAGGACGAGTGCGTCTTGATGCCGTTGCCCGATATTTACAAGACATCGCGACCGATGATTCGCTTGATGGAAACTACAGTGAGCCACATTCTTGGGTTGTACGACGGACGCAAATGTGGGTTAATGCGTTTCCGAAATATTTGGATGAGATTGTTTTAACAACTTGGTGTGGCGCATTGGGTTCGCATTGGGCAGAACGGCGCACGCAAATCAAGTGTGCTGGTGAAGTTGTTATTGAGGCTGCCGCACTTTGGGTGCGGGTTGATTTTAAAACGATGAAGCCTGTGGCGTTGTCGAAAGAACTAACTGAACTGTTGTCTTCGGCTACAAACGGTAGAAAGATCTCCTCGCGACTAGAAATTGGCAGAAATTTGCCAGATTTAACGAGCGACAACGCGACATCGCAAGACTGGCCAATTCGATTCAGCGATATGGATGCAGTCGGTCATCTCAATAACGCCGCCTATTGGGAAGTGCTTGAAGAATATCTGGGTGCGAACTCTGGTCAGCGCGCACCACTGCTGGCAACAGTTGAACATCATGGTGCAGTCGACCCAGGTGACAAAGTGCGAATCGTGACGCAAAAACTAGATGGTCGTGTCGTATTGCGACATGTGCTTGATGACGACGAAGTCGCAGCCGTAACTGAAGTTATTTTTGCGTAACTGTGATCTCTTTGAAAACATTTTCGCGATAAAACTTTAGTTCGCGAATACTTTCTTGTACATCGTCTAATGCTCGATGTGCGCCGGCTTTCGCCGGTCGACTAATTTCGAGCCCTGGGTACCAACGCTTTACAAGTTCTTTGATTGTCGAAACATCAACGCTTCGATAGTGCAAATAATTTTCAATTTCCGGCAAATATTTGGCTAAGAATCTGCGATCAGTGCCAATTGAGTTTCCGCACAGCGGAATTGTGCGTGGTTCAGAAATATGTTTCTTTATGAACTCGAGCGTTTGCGCACCAGCCTGGTCAAGAGTGATCGTTGATTCACGAATTGCAGTCAGTAACCCAGAACTCGTATGCATCTCAACCACGAACGGATCCATCGCCACAAGCACAGCCTCAGGTTGAGAAATAACCAGATCTGGCCCTTCGGCGATGACATTTAAATCGTTATCAGTAATCAATGTGGCAATTTCTACGATTACTTCTGTCGCTGGGTCAAGACCCGTCATCTCAAGATCCATCCACACGAGCACGCCAAGCAATCTACTCTTTACAGCGTCTGCGCACTTTCACTATCTATAGCGGGCTCTATCGTCGGGTTCTAATATCTGGTATGGCAAATAGAGACCCAAATGAAAAAGTTTCTGTACCGATACAACGTCTCGATTCAGATCTTCCACTGCCGGCAGCAGCCCACACCGGTGATGCCGGCATCGACTTGTACGCGCGTATTGACATTATTTTGCCCGCTCGCGGTGGCAGGGCACTCGTGCCAACCGGTGTTGCAGTAGCGATACCTGTTGGTTTTTTTGGACAAGTAGTGCCGCGCAGTGGACTCGCTTTAAAACATGGCGTCACTCTTGTCAACACACCCGGCATCATCGACAGTGGTTATCGCGGTGAACTTCAGGTGATCATGATCAACACTGACTCATCCACGGATTACAAAGTAACTCGCGGTGACCGCATTGCGCAGTTGATCATTCAAGAAGTCGTGGCGACAGCGTGGCAAGTCGTCGAGCAACTTGAAGGAGACGATCGTGGCGGCGGGTTCGGCCACTCAGGTCGGTAGTAGTAAGTTCGTTAACTTTTATTATTCGGCAGGCGTTGCGACAAAATCTCGCGTTGGTATAGGTCTTTGATTTGTTGTTCTGATAGATCAAGCAGTTCGCTAAAAACAGCGCCGTTGTCTTCACCGCGATATTTAGCGACACCCCGAGTTGATGTATCTGACCCAGAGAAAATCCATGGCGAGTTCGGGAGTTTGATCTTGCCTGTGCCGCGATCGCTGACTTCAATGAATGCGTTGCGTTGTTTGGCCCAATCAGTTTGCGCAACTTCGTCAACACTGCGGAGTCGTCCCATTGCCAACTTGTGCTTGGCTAGTTCTGCTTCAAGTTCGTCAGCAGTTGAGATCGTTTCTGCCCAATCTTCAATCAGTTTCATCAGCGCATCCAAGTTTTTAAGCCGTGTTTCCACAGTTTTGAACCGTGGGTCGTCGAGAAGGTGTGGTGCTTTCATCGCCGCAACAAAGAAGTCAAATGTTCCACGTTCGGCTGGGTGGCCGCTGACTACTGAAGTTATGCCATCGCGTGTTGTTAGAACAGGGTAATCTTCTGGGCGAAACGAACGAATTGAATCTGGCGAAACAGGTTGATCCCAGAGTGCATCGTGAGCGTGTTCGTTGACATAAAGCAAAGTTTGCGCCATCGATAAATCTATATATTGACCTTCGCCCGTGCGTTCGCGCTGAAACAGCGCCGCCAAAATCGCGCTCGCACACTCGATTGCCGTATATACATCGCCATGACTAAACGGATCATTGGCATACTTGCCACCTCGTGCATCGCCTTGTCGCTTTGTTAATCCCATCTCGGCGTTTATAACTGGTGCATAGGCTCGGCGATCAACCCATGGGCCAGTGTTGCCGTAGCCAGTTATTGAAGCATAAATGAGTCGCATATTTTTGGCACGCAAAGTTTGTTGATCTAGTTGCATTCGTTTCATTACACCAGGCCGAAAGTTTTCAATGACGACATCGCACTTATCGACTAGTTGCGTGATCAAATCAACTGCTTCTTGTTTGGTTAGGTCGAGTGAGATGTTTCGCTTGCCAACATTTTGCTGAATGAAGTAAGTGGCGTTCGAGTTGATGCGTGGACTTGAAAACCTGGTCAAATCACCACTGGGTTGTTCTACTTTGATGACATCAGCGCCGAGATCACACAGCATTCGTGTCGCATGTGGCCCGGATAAGACCCGCGTGAAATCGAGAACTCGAACTCCTTCAAGTGGGCGCATCTGTTAGTTCAGCGTTACGCCGAGTGTGCGCAGTGCCAGCGACGCATACAACGCCACGCCATGAGCCATTGCCGACTCTTCGAACATCACACGGTTCGAATGGTTTGGCGCCGCTGTCATTGGGTTCACACCTTCGGGTGTGCCACCAAGAAATACCATTGCACCCGGAATTTTATTTAAAACATAACTGAAATCTTCGGCACCCATAATTGGCGACGGCATGCGCACCGCTTTGCCTTCGCCGAGAACCGACTCAGCAACTTCGAGTGCGAAGTCGGTGCTTGGCGTATCGTTTACAGTCACGGGGTAGCCGATTCTGATTTCGACCGTGGCTTGCATTTCATACGCTGCGGCGATTCCTTCGGCAACACGGCGAATCGAATCGTGCACTTTGTTGCGGGTCTTTTCGCTCACCGCACGAATTGTCCCTTCGATCAACGCCGATTCAGGGATCACATTTGTTGTTGTGCCAGCCACGAGTTTTGTGATCGTGACAACTGCGGGGTCAAAAGTTTCGATGCGTCGCGTGATCATCATCTGCAGGGCCTGCACGATTTCGCACGCCACTGGTATCGGGTCGAGAGTTCTAAAAGGCTCAGAAGCGTGACCACCCTTGCCAGTTATTGTGATCGACAAAACGTCGCTTGAGGCCATCAATGGGCCACTGCGTGTGCCAATCGTGCCTGCAGGCATCGACGAAGTTACATGCAATGCATATGCCGCAGTGACTGGCGATTCGCTGCCGTCTTTATTTTTCGCGACATCTAGCAAGCCTTCTTCAAGCATAAATTTTGCACCGTGGTAGCCCTCTTCGCCGGGTTGAAACATAAACAACACGCGACCAGGTATTTCGCTGCGACGGTCACTGAGTAGTTTGGCCGCACTGACCAACATCGACGTATGCGTGTCGTGACCACAGGCGTGCATGCAACCATCTGTTTGCGAGGCGAAATCAAGACCTGTGTCTTCGGGCATCGGAAGTGCGTCCATGTCGCCGCGCAACATCACGGTTGGGCCGGGCTTATCACCTGTCAACATCGCGGCGATGCCGCTTGTTGTTTCATGCAACTTAATCTCGAGTGGTAGGCCTTCAAGAGCCGTCAGAACTTGCTCGCGAGTCTTGGGCAGAGTGTTACCGATCTCGGGCCACTTGTGCAGTTCGCGTCGCAACGACACAGTCTCTTTCATCAGACCGCCAACTTGGTCTTTCAATGAGGCTGCCGTTCCGTGCTTTTCTTGAGCCGCTGAAATCGGTTTATTTGACGATGATTTTGTCATATGCCAAGCGTACGCTCAGCATGCGTCTGTCTTATAAATGCATGTCGATCTGATAGCTACGAAATTGCCTGTGTATATTGACAGTCATATGTTGACCGTTGAATTCACGATTGAACCGTTCGTCGAGGGTGATCCTGGCGTGCATGTCACCGGCGCCGTTGCGGCAGTTGAAGCACATGGCATCGCTGTTGATTTCGGCCCGTTCGGATCGCTATTTAGTGTTGATGCTGAATCTTTGCCAACCGTAGTCGCTGATTTGTTGCGTGTGGCTTACGGCAACGGTGCAACATTCGTCAATGTTTCTGTGTCGCGATTCAACTCATGAAAGCCACGCATCAAGATCCGCTGATCAAAACAATCGAACCGTTGATCGCCGCGATTGGTGGCACGCTCATTGATGCAGATTCTGCCAAACCATCTGATGTAACGCTCGAAGTTGACGGCGTTATTGTTGCAGCAGTGCGATTGCCTGCACTACACGGTGCACTCGACCGGATGATCGAATCGGTTGAACGCGAACTAGGCGCGAAACTTTCTGATTTGTCGCGCACCAGCAAACAACGGGCGATTCGCTTGCTCGATGAGCGAGGTGCGTTTACACTGCGGCGCGCGGTTGAAGACGTTGCCGATGCGATGGGCGTCTCGCGCATCACCGTCTACAACTATCTCAATTCACTTCACCGCTAACTACTCAGAGTTTGCGCAGGTGTACGGCACTCACTTTGTGGTCGGCGCCTTTTTGAATCACAAGTGACGCGCGAGCCCGAGTTGGTTGAATATTTTCTTTCAAGTTTTTGCCGTTGATCCCGGTCCAAATTTCGTGGGCGAGAGCGATCGCTTGCTCTTGAGTCAAGTCTGCAAAGTGTCTGAAGAAACTGTTTGGGTCTTGAAAAACTGTTTTCCTTAGAGTTTGGAAGCGCTCAATGAACCAACTTTCAATATCTTTTTCAAGTGCGTCAATGTAAATCGAAAAGTCGAAATAATCTGAGACGAATTCTGTACTACCCGAACCAACTTGTAAGACATTCAAACCCTCAACAATTAAAATATCGGGCTGATGCACGACCTCTTCATGATTCGCCATCACGTCATAGATGACGTGGTTATATACGGGGGCAGAAACTTCTGGCGTACCCGCTTTTACGTCGCGCACAAACTGCAACAATCTTTTGGTGTCGTAACTTTCAGGAAACCCCTTGCGGTTCATTAGCCCGCGTTCTTCAAGCACAGAGTTGGGATATAAAAATCCGTCTGTGGTGATTAGTTCGACTCGGGGGTGCTCGGGCCATCGCATTAACAAGGACTGTAAAATTCGTGCCGAGGTGCTCTTGCCAACCGCCACACTGCCTGCGATACCAATTACATAAGGCATCTTTGGTGCCATCGTGCCGAGAAATGTCGCAGAAACACGATGCAAATTTTGAGTTGCTGCAACATAAAGATTTAACAATCGGGTTAGCGGTAGATAAACAGTTGCAACCTCGTCTAGATCAATTCGATCGTTGATACCTCGCATCGCTTCGAGTTCTTTTTCGGTCAGCGTCAATGGTGTTTGTGCGCGCAACAGCGACCATTGTTCGCGGTCAAACCGCAAA
>CAXNFV010000029.1:0-7787 GCA_964201675.1 Ilumatobacteraceae bacterium
TTGGTGCTGTTTGGTGTATATGCAGGACGAGCTTCAGAGGCACTGATACAAGTGAGAAATGCCGCAGATCAAGCTGCCAGAGCCGCATCAAAAGGTAGTCGCTCACAAATACAATCCACAGCGATTCAAATAGCCGAGCGTGCGCTCAAATTAAGTGGCACCTCGTGTACAAAAACAAACCTTGAAGCAACAGTTGTAAGCCAAGGCGAAGATTCGGCAGTATTAGTAAAAGTTAGTTGTGAGATTAAAAGTCAGGATTTATCGTTGCTTGGCACGCGTCCGCGAGTAGTGAGTGCATCATCTATTGAAGTGATAGATAGATGGCGAGTTGACACATGAAACCCGATAAATCTTCTGATTCTCAAAAATCTCAAGACGGCGTCGTCACCGCATTTGTAGTTGGACTTTTGATGACTTTTATTGCTTGTGCTGGGTTGGGTGTCGACGGCGGGCGATTAGTCAGCGTCCGATTGACTTTGGCAGATCATGCCGAAAACGCGGCGCGCTTAGCGGCACAAGAACTGACATCGCTGCGCACTGGATCGCCAAAAATCGATCAACCAGGCGCGCATCGTCTGGCGTTGCGATATCTCAACGACAATAATTTGAGCGGAGACATTTCAACAAGCGCGAATTCTGTATCAGTGACAGTTTCGCAAACTGTAGAGATGTCGATATTGCGGTTGTTCGGGGCCAGAGATCATTTGATCAGCGTTACTCGACGAGTAGAACCGCGCGACCAGTGACCATGATCAAATCAATAAGTTTTCGTAACTTGCTGAATTTGTCGCAACAACAACTAGTCATGGCTATTTTGCTGTTCATTTTGTCCTCTGTCTTAGTGTGGATTCTGAGTCGAGGATTGTTTGATCTAATCAGATACTTCGTGTTTCGGTTCTCGAGCAGTGACTCGTTTGTACCAAAAAGTTGGCTGTTTATTACGATTCTGGGCCTAGTAAGTGTTTTTCTTGTTTCACGGGCACAAGTTGCTCGGGCGGCAACAATTGAGATTGTCGCCGACTCGGATGCACAACCCGAATCAGCACCAGCGTCGCAACGCGCTCAAGATTTGATTTCTGCGTTGTCGTGCGCCGTGGTGGTGGCGGGCATAATTTTTGAGATTGGCAAACGCCGCGGCGGCCAACTTCGCCAATTGCAAATCAATTCAAGGCTTAGTCATCCGTCAGCAACGGCAGTGCGAACCGAAGTAGCACTTCGAGCAACTCTTGCTGTCAATTCATCTGATTCCACGTCGATTCATCTACAAGCCAATTCGGTGAATCCAATTTTCGTACCTTTGGGTGTCAGTGATGCAAAGATTGTTCTCGTAGATATTGGTGAACGATCCGTGATCAATATTTGCGCCGACGATTCTTCTCAATCGTCTGCAGTGTTGCGGGCGTTGATTGCAGCCGCCTTGTTCACGGGTGGTACACAAATTAAACCGATTTTGTTACGAAAATTAGATATTGGAAACCCAGCGAACCCAGTAGACCCGGTATTTACCAAAGTCGAGGTTGTGTCAACAGTTCAAGAAGCAATTCAGGTCGCCAAAAACTGTCCCGAGCATTGTGTTTTATTCAGTGATTCAAAAATCAGCAGTGTCGAAGTCTGTGATTTGCTGGCTTGTGATTGTGCAATTATCTGCAACTCGGCTACGAGTTTGGCTACTACTGTTTTGCAAACAACGGGCAATTCGTGGCGATTGCCGGCAAACAATCTCGCAATCGTGCCGTACACATTGCTAGTCAATGAGGCGACCGCGATTACCGAACTATTAGTTGATGTTGATCGTGCGTTGTTGCCCAAACCTCAAAGCATCGCTTCGCATCTGCAAGTAGCGCACCGCCAAAATCAAACTTGGAATGTAATGGTGCGAACTCTCGGACCAGTCGATGTTCAACTAGTTGATGGCACGATTATTGATTTTGAAAAATCAAAAACCAAAGAATTGTTGGCTTGGCTCACTAGTCACCGTGCCCGTCCGACACGAAGTGCTGCGCGTACCGCATTGTGGGAAGTCAATGTCGCCGATGCAACTTTTACAAACGTAGTTTCAGACGCGCGACGAGCACTCAATCAGACACAGTTAATTTCAAATAGCGAAGAGTGGCTACCTAGAACTTTTAATGATCAATTGCCGTTTCACGTGTCGATAGTTAGTGATGGTGAAATTCTTGAATCGTGTATCGCCCGCGCCCAAGAACTTTCGCCTGATCAAGCAATTGACGAGTTGCATCGCGGTCTTGAACTTGTTCGTGACCTGCCTTTTTCGGGTACTGGTTATCTGTGGCCTGATGCCGAAGGAATCACATCACAACTAGTGCTCAACATAATTACCGCCTCAGCGATGGCCGGAGAGTTAGATCTTCAACGAGGCGAAATTGAGGGTGTCTTTTGGGCCACGGCAAAGGGGTTAAAAGTTCTTGGTGCCCACGAAGAATTAATTGCATTGCGAATGCGGGCACACGCATTGCGTGGAGACCTGGCTGGTGTGCGTGGCGAGTGGCATTCATATGAGCGAGCGGTTAGAGCCGATTCATGGGCGAATAGTCGACCCTCTCAAAAACTTGTGAATTTATATAGTCAAATAAACAGCGGCTCACCAGTTTTGCTATCGCGCTAGTTGATTGATAAACCTGCAAGTGCTAGAGCCTGCGCAACTGTGTGTGCTGGTTCGAGTTTGATGCCAGAAATATTTATATCGACGGCACTGCTGGCCGGAATGATTGCCCGTGTGAAGCCCAAGCGTGCAGCCTCGGCTAAACGGCGTGCAGTGTTGCTGGCTTGACGCAATTCGCCAGCCAAGCCAACTTCGCCACATGCAACTAAGTTCTCTGCGAGTGGTCGATCTGTTGCAGCCGAAACAAGAGCCAAACATAAACCAAGGTCTGCACCAGGTTCACCAAGTTTGACACCGCCGACAACTGATGCGAAAACTTCGTGCTGAGACAAGTTGACATTGGCGCGACGCTCAAGAACTGCCAGCAGCATAGCTAGTCGCCCCGAGTCGACACCTTGGGCTGACCGTCGCGGAGAAACATGTGACGGCGACAAATTAGTCAGTGCCTGCACTTCAACAAGAAGTGGGCGATGGCCTTCAAGTGCCGGCACCACAATCGAGCCGGGCACACCCGCTCGGCGGTCGGCCAAAAATAATTTGCTCGCATCAGGCACACTGCGCAGACCCATCTCGGTCATTTCGAACAAGCCGAGTTCGTTGGTTGAACCAAAACGATGTTTGACTGCGCGCAACAAACGCAAAGCATGATGCCGTTCGCCTTCGAAAGATAAAACCGTGTCCACGACATGTTCGAGCACTCGTGGCCCCGCAAGCCCACCATCTTTGGTGACATGACCGACCAAAACAATCGGCAGATCGCGGGCCTTTGCCTCTTGCACGAGTCGATGCGCACAACCCCGCACTTGTGAAACCGAACCAGGCGCAGAGTTCAATAGTGGATCGGCGATTGCTTGGATGCTGTCGATTATGACTAGCTGTGGCTCAACTTGATCAATCGAATTAATGATGTTGTTCAGCGACATTTCTGCGACGAGCCATAAATCTGGTTTGACTGCGTTGAGTCGCTCGGCACGCATGTGCACCTGTTGCGCACTTTCTTCGGCAGTTACATAAAGTGTTCGGCCAGACCAGGCAGCAAGAAGTTGCAACAGCAAAGTTGATTTGCCGATGCCTGGTTCTCCGCCCAGCAGGGTGACAGAGCCTGGTATGAGTCCACCACCAAGCACGCGGTCTAATTCTTCGACCCCAGTTGTTTGAGGCTCAGAAATTGTTGCATCTAAAGAATCAATCGGTTTTGCTACGCCTGCGGGCACCAACGCCATACCGGTTGCTATTGAAATTATTTCTTCGTCACCCTCGACATCTTCAACCAGGCTGTTCCAGGCACTACATGAACCACATCGCCCCGCCCATTTTGGTACTGCTGCCCCGCAGTCGGTGCATCTATAGACGGTGCGAAGTTTTACCATTTCGTGAACAACATTATTCGGTGGGTGTGCGGAGTTCGCTTCTGCGCTTGTACGAAATAGTCAAAATTGTGATTGCCATACCGACTATCCAAAGCACAAGAAGAAATTTGAAAAATAAGGATGTGAATTGAGCGGCGATGGCTCTGATCGCAGTGTTCTTTGAAGTAGCTGTAACTGAAAGTGCACTGCCATCAAGCGGCACTTGCCAAGTCACAGTATTTTCTGAGACTAAACCAGTCGTTTGTTGTGTCTTGCCGGGCAGTTTCGCGACAAAATCAATTTTCATGGCGCTAGCAAGATCAAGATTTGCAAGTTGAAGATTTTGGGCGAACGGCTCGGCACCAAGAACTTTCAATAGTTCATCGTCAGAGAACGCGGCAAGACCGCCGTCAACTTGCAAAACACCGTCCAATTTATATGTCGAATTGTTTAAGCTTCCTTTGCGAGAAATTGAAATTTGCTTGAAAGGGCCACTCGCACTTCCAAGTTGAGTGAATAATTGAGACGCCTGGTCGAGATCACTAAACGCATGGCTGATCGAAATTTGGATGCCACCATCAGCAGTAGAGTTGGGCCCAGACACCACCCAGCCTGCGGCTATCGCATCTTCGAATCTAAAAGAAGTAATCAGGTTTGGTGTTTGGTCGACAATTTCTTTGTCAGCCGTCATGCTCACGGTTAATACGCCAGACCCAGTTTGCCCGATATCTAAAGTGACTACAGAATCAACTCGACACCCAGTCAGTGCAATAATCGCAAAAAAACCCAGCGAAACCCGCAAGTAGGCGAGTCGACGACGCGCGCTTTGCACGCTTAGGCTCACTCGGTTGTAGAAGGTGTCGCGTCACCAGCGCCAGCGAGAACTACTGAACTCGGTGGCACAAAGCCTTCGACGGCTTTAAAAGTGAATCGCTGCTCATCTTTTTTGTCAGGATCGTCTTCGACACCGACGACAATTATTTCACCAGCATGAAACTCTTTGAGTAGCAACTTCTCTGAAAGCGGGTCTTCAATGAATCGTTGCAACGCTCGACGAAGTGGTCGCGCGCCAAGTTGCGGATCGTAGCCACGCTTGGCAAGAAGAGCCTTAGCGGCCTCGGTGAGTTCAAACCCGAGCCCAAGACCTTCAAGTTGGTTGGTCAAACGCTTGCTCATCAAGTCGACCATTTGCACGACTTCTGCCATTGCAAGTTCATGGAAGACGATTACTTCGTCGATGCGGTTGAGAAACTCAGGCTTGAATTGAACCTTGAGCGCCTCGTTGACCTTTTCTTGCATGCGGGCATATGAAAGCGCTTCATCGTTTTTGCCGAAGCCCACATTGGCTTTACGCAAGTCTTGGGTTCCGAGGTTTGAAGTCATGATCAAAACGGTGTTTCTAAAGTCGGTGCTGCGACCTTGCGCGTCGGTCAGACGACCTTCTTCGAGAATTTGCAACAACGTATTGAACACATCAGGATGTGCTTTTTCGATTTCATCGAACAGCACTACCGAGAACGGCTTGCGACGAACTGCCTCGGTGAGTTGACCGCCCTCTTCGTAGCCGACATAGCCGGGAGGCGAACCAACAAGTCGACTGACCGTGTGCTTCTCCATGTATTCACTCATGTCGAGTGCTATCAATGCGTTTTCATCTCCGAATAAAAATTCGGCAAGGGTTTTGGCGAGTTCAGTTTTACCAACTCCAGTTGGCCCGAGAAAAATAAACGAACCACTTGGTCGCTTCGGGTCTTTGAGCCCAGCGCGGGTGCGGCGAATACTTTGGCTGACGGCTTTGATCGCATTTTCTTGGCCGATGATTCGTTTGTGAAGTTCGCCTTCCATGTTGAGCAATTTGGCGGTCTCTTCTTCAGTGAGTTTGAACACCGGGATACCCGTCCACATGCTCAAAACTTCGGCAATCGACTCTTCGCTAACTTCGTCGAAAAGATCTATGCCTTGAGCCTTGACAACAATTTCATTTTGTGAACGCTCTTCGAGCAGTGTTCGCTCTTGATCGCGCAAACGACCCGCTTCTTCGAAGCGTTGTTCTTCGACAGCCTTCTTCTTTGCTTCTTGAACATCGTTGATTTTGTTTTCGATTTCTTTGAGATCTGGTGGAGTTGTCATTCGCTTGATGCGCAAACGACTGCCGGCTTCGTCAATTAGATCGATTGCCTTGTCTGGCAAGAAGCGATCAGAAATGTAACGATCAGCAAGATTTGCAGCCGAAACAAGCGCCTGGTCGGTGATCGTTACTCTGTGGTGCGTTTCGTATTTATCGCGAATGCCCTTCAAGATTTCAATTGTGTGGGCAACTGATGGCTCATCAACCTTTACTGGTTGAAAGCGGCGCTCAAGTGCCGCATCTTTTTCGAAATGTTTGCGAAACTCGTCAAGCGTCGTGGCGCCAATAGTTTGCAGTTCACCGCGGGCAAGCATTGGTTTGAGAATCGACGCGGCATCAATTGCACCCTCGGCGGCACCCGCGCCAACAAGCGTGTGAATCTCGTCGATGAACAAAATGATGTCTCCGCGAGTTTTGATTTCTTTGAGAACTTTTTTGAGGCGCTCTTCAAAGTCTCCGCGATAGCGACTGCCGGCGACCAGCGCGCCGAGGTCGAGTGTGTACAACTGCTTGTTGGTCAGTGTTTCAGGAACTTCATTGGCGACAATTTTTTGTGCGAGACCCTCAACAATCGCTGTCTTGCCTACACCCGGCTCGCCAATCAAGACCGGGTTGTTCTTGGTGCGTCGAGAAAGAATCTGCATAACGCGTTCCATCTCTTTTTGGCGTCCAATAACTGGGTCAAGTTTTTTATCGCGGGCAAGTTGGGTCAAGTTGCGACCGAACTGATCAAGAATCTGACTGCCACCTTTTTCTTGCGGGGCATCTTTTGCACCGACTGCTTCGCCCTCGGCTTTTCCGCCGGGGCCCTGATATCCACTAAGCAGTTGAATCACTTGCTGGCGAACGCGACCAAGGTCGGCGCCGAGTTTGACAAGAACCTGAGCCGCGACGCCTTCGCCTTCGCGAATCAAACCAAGCAGAATGTGTTCTGTGCCGATGTAGTTGTGTCCGAGTTGAAGTGCTTCGCGCAACGACAGTTCAAGAACTTTTTTTGCTCTAGGTGTAAACGGAATATGACCAGATGGTGATGATCCGCCCTGACCGATAATTTCTTCGACTTGCGCGCGAACCGCTTCAAGTGAGATACCGAGTGCCTCAAGACCTTTGGCTGCGACACCTTCACCCTCGTGAATCAAGCCGAGCATAATATGTTCGGTGCCGATGTATGAGTGGTTGAGCAGGCGCGCTTCTTCTTGGGCGAGAACCACGACCCTGCGAGCCCTATCTGTAAACCGTTCGAACAACTTTGACCGCCTTATGCGTCATTGACCTTTCTTAAAGTGTATCGGTGAGAGTGCGGGGGATTACGACGCACGCATTGTTCAAAGATTTATTGGTGTGACACGCGACGCTAAGTTCGCAGTTTCACAAGGCAAGTCTCCTATCCTGTGGATATGGCCACCGCGTCGCCTTTGCTTTCTTTGCCGTTTATGGCGTCGGATCGCGACCGTGTTGATCTCGCGTTACGCAAAGCGGTTCAGACAAAAGATGCGCACTTAAATGAACTTGCTTCTCATTTGATTATTGCCGGTGGCAAACGATTGCGCCCTGTGTTGTCGATTGCGGCGGCTCAAGTCGGAAACGAATCACCAGTTAGCGACGAAGTAATTCAAGGATCAATTGCTTGCGAACTCGTTCACTTGGGTTCTTTATATCACGACGATGTAATGGATGAATCTTTGAC
>CAXNFV010000030.1:0-7656 GCA_964201675.1 Ilumatobacteraceae bacterium
TGACCCTGGTCAAGGCATTGTGCATGTGATCGGACCAGAGCAAGGTCGCACTCTGCCGGGCATGACGATTGTTTGCGGCGACAGCCACACGGCGACGCACGGTGCATTCGGGGCACTCGCCTTCGGTATCGGCACGAGCGAAGTCGAACATGTTTTGGCTACTCAAACTTTGCCCCAAGAGCGCCCAAAGTGGATGAGCGTTACCGTCGACGGTGTTGCGCCAAAAGGTGTCACCGCCAAGGACATCATCCTCGCAGTGATCGGCGAAATCGGAACGGGTGGCGGCATCGGGCACGTGATCGAATATCGCGGTGCGGCGATTCGCGCATTGTCGATGGAAGGTCGAATGACAGTTTGCAATATGTCAATTGAGGCTGGCGCAAGAGCGGGGCTTGTCGCACCAGACGAAACGACATTTAATTATTTGCGTGGACGTGAGTTTGCGCCGAGCGGCGAACTATTTGACGCGGCGATCGCCGATTGGAGAACTTTGCGAACCGATGATGGGGCCGTATTCGACAAAGAAGTAGCGATTGACGCCAGCAAACTTTCACCAAATGTAACTTGGGGCACGAACCCAGCCCAAGTGGTATCGCTAAATGGCGTGGTGCCAACGCCCAGTGACTACAGCGATGCGACCGAGCGCGACAGCGTTACACGCGCGCTTGAATATATGGGATTGCAAGCCGGCACCGCGATTCGTGACATCAAAGTCGACACCGTGTTTATCGGCTCTTGCACCAATTCTCGAATCGAAGATTTGCGCGCGGCAGCCGATGTTGTTCGCGGACGAAAAGTAAAAGTTAAACGCGTGATGGTTGTGCCAGGAAGTCATGCCGTGAAATTGCAAGCACAAGCCGAAGGTCTTGACAAGATTTTCATTGATGCCGGTATCGACTGGCGTGAACCGGGTTGTTCGATGTGCCTGGCGATGAACCCCGACAAACTTGCGCCGCAAGAACGCGCGGCCAGCACATCAAATCGTAATTTTGAAGGCCGACAAGGGCGCGGCGGTCGCACTCACTTGGTCTCACCTGCTGTTGCTGCGGCTACTGCAGTTGCTGGCCACTTTGCATCGCCAGAAGATTTGTAATGAAAGCCGTGCGGGTAATTTCTGGTCGCGGTGTGCCGCTCAAACGCAGCGATGTTGACACCGATCAAATTATTCCGGCCGAATGGTTGAAACGTGTTGAGCGAACGGGTTTTGAAAAAGGTCTGTTCTCAACTTGGCGCGATGACAGAGATTTCGTGCTCAACGATGAGCGCTATGCGGGCGCGTCAATTTTGGTCGCAGGCAAAAGTTTCGGAGTTGGTTCATCGCGCGAACACGCAGTTTGGGCAATTCAACAAGGTGGATTCAACGCGGTGATCGCCCCAAGTTTCAGCGACATCTTTCGCAACAATTGCGGCAAGAACGGTCTTATCGCCGTGGTTTTGGGTGAAGAAATAGTCAACAAACTTTGGCAAATTATCGAGAATGACTCAACAACAGAAATCACAGTTGACGTTGAGCGTCTCGTTGTTGAAGTGCCGAGCACTGGTCTTTGTGAGACTTTCGAGATGAACGCTGATACTCAAAATAGATTCTTGAATGGTCTTGACGACATCTCAATTTCTTTGCAACACAGCGATGAGATTTCGCGTTTTGAAACTAGTCGACCAGCCTGGTTTTAGTCGGCTGCATTCGAACTCGTTGAGAACGAATTCAAATCAGCGAGTCGTTTATCGTTTGAGAAAACTTCGATCGGCGCCTGAATTTCAAGTCGCAAACCGCGTTGAATGATACGACAGGTCGTGTGCTGGTTATATTCGGCCAAAGTCACTGCCCACCCGTCTTTGCCGGCGCGTGCCGTTCGACCAGATCGATGCAAATAAGTTTTCACTTCTAGGGGTGGCACATAGTGCACCACGATGCCGACATCGTCGATGTCGATTCCACGCGCTGCAACATCTGTGCAAACGAGGATATTTAGTTCGCGTTGAGCAAACTTGCGCAGTGAGCGCTCGCGCGCGCCTTGTGCCATGTCACCGTGCAGTGCCGAAACGTTTTCGCCGAGGCCAGCGA
Organism: Ilumatobacteraceae bacterium; assembly: GCA_964201675.1. Lineage (GTDB taxonomy): Bacteria > Actinomycetota > Acidimicrobiia > Acidimicrobiales > Ilumatobacteraceae > BACL27. Next base: position 2,066 of record CAXNFV010000030.1, read on the forward strand.
GATCGTCGGCGACTTTGTCGCACGCACGCTTTGTATCGCAGAAGACCACAGTCTGACCACCTGCGCGGGCCATGGATGCAATAACACGATTTTTATCCATGTGATGAACACCTAAAAATAGATGTCGCATAGTGCCAACCGTGTCGGTCGGCGCATCAATGCTGACTTCTTTTGGAGACTTCATGTAACGCTTTACGAGTGTCGCAACTTGTCCGTCTAAAGTTGCCGAAAATAACATCGTTTGGTGAACTTTTGTGACGTGACGCAAAATCCATTCAACTTGTGGCATGAAACCTTCGTCGGCCATTCGATCTGCTTCGTCAAGCACGATCACTTCGACATCACTTAAATCTGCTTCGTTTGATTTCAACAGATCGATCAATCGAAGTGGTGTGGCGATAACAATTTCAGCGCCGCGGTTTAGTTGATCAACTTGCTTATCACGAGCTGCACCACCATAAACGGCAAGAACCCGCACGCCACAATGTTTAGCGATTGGCGCCAAGACATCGGTTACTTGAACGGCCAATTCGCGAGTCGGAACGAGTACGAGACCACGGGGTTTCTTGGCGACAGCAGTTTGGGTTACGCGCTCAATCATCGGAACACCAAACGCCAAAGTCTTGCCCGAGCCTGTTCGAGCACGACCACAAAGGTCGTCGCCGCTCAACGCAACAGGAATCGCCTCGGTCTGAATCGCAAACGGAGCAGCAAAACCAGCGGCTGCTAAACCCGCGTCAACTCGTTCACTCACGCCGAGGGCGGCAAAACCCGTCGGCGTTGCTACTGCTTGGCGAACATTCGAACTTGAGCCGATATTGCCACTTGCGTTTTCGGTTGACTCACCTGTGGGTCGAGAATTTAGTGGACGATTTGGAGTGCGGCTTGATGATCTATTGGTCGGGCGAGGCGTGCCGCGACGTGATTTGGGGTCAGACATTTGAACCTTCAGGCTACCAACGCGACCCTAGTGGTCTTCGTGACGACACCTACTAGTTCACTGACTCACGAGTCAGTTTTGCCTGACCACTCAGACAGTAGACAAATGTTTACGAGGTGTGTAGGGTCAAAAATCGTGTTTATCAAAACTTCCCCTGATGAAAATTATTTGAGCAAGATCGCCGATCTTGACGAGCCGCTATTCACCGGTCGCAAAGGCATTGCATACGATTGGCAATCTTTGTTGCTGCCATCTGAAATTGCATTTGATATTTCACTTCACGCACTTCTAAACGCTGGCAAGGACGACTCCGCCACTCGATACGCGTGACCGCGCAAACGCGCCCAAATCGGGTGCTCGTTTTAGGCTGTGGTTCTGTTGCGCAAGCGGTAATTCCGCTGATTGTTCGTGACTTAAAACTTGATCCAAAATCAATTTCAATCGTTGACTTTGTTGACAATCGTCATCGTGTTGCAGATGCTTTGGCGATGGGTGTCACTTACGAAATTGGACAAGTAACTCGCGAAAATCTCGACGGCTTTTTAACAGAGCGCGTTGCCGCTGGCGACATATTGTTAGACCTCGCTTGGAACATTGATTGCACGACAATTCTTGAATGGTGTCGCATGCGTGGCGTGCGATACCTAAACACGTCGGTTGAATTGTGGAACCCGTATGACAATATGGCGGCAACTCACCCACTTGACCGCACGCTATATGTGCGCCATCAATCAATGCGAAAAATGATAGCGAAGTGGGGATCAAATAATGGACCGAGCGCAGTTGTCGAGCACGGTGCCAATCCTGGTTTAGTTTCTCACTTTGCAAAACAAGCGCTGTTTGAAATCTCTAGTAAAATTCTTGTTGATGGTCGCGCTGGTTCGCGACAAAGCGCGATCGAATCAGCGCTCGCCAGTGAGTCGTTTGACCGCTTGGCAATGTTGACCGGCACGAGGGTGATTCACATCAGCGAACGCGATACACAAATCACGAACCAACCAAAACAAGTGAACGAATTCGTCAACACTTGGTCGGTTGAAGGCTTCTATGAAGAAGGTGTCGCACCGGCCGAAATGGGTTGGGGCACGCACGAACGCTGGATGCCTGCCAACGCGCAGGTGCACGCAGACGACGGCCCGTGTAATCAAATTTGTCTGGCGCAACCTGGCATGGAGACATGGGTTCGTTCGTGGGTGCCGAGTGGTGAAATTCTCGGGATGATCATTCGTCACGGTGAGAGTTACACGATGAGTAATCACTTAACTGTGCGTGACGATTCGGGCAAAGCGATTTATCGTCCTACAGTTCATTATTCATATTGTCCGTCGAACGAAGCGATTAACAGTGTGCTCGAACTTCGGATGCGCAACTGGCAGATGCAGCCAAAAGAGCGGATCATGAACAACGAAATTATTTCTGGTCGCGATGAACTTGGCGTGTTGCTGCTCGGTCATGACTACACGGGTTGGTGGACAGGATCGCGATTGTCGATTGACGAAGCGCGAACAATTACCACTGGGCAAAGTGCAACGACGCTGCAAGTTGCTGGCTCGGTTATTGCGGCTGTCAAATGGATGATTGCCAGCCCGAACCAAGGTGTGTGCGTGCCCGACGATCTGCCCTGGAAGTCGGTGCTGGCCGATGCCCGACCTTATATTGGTGAGATTCACAGTGCGCCGACCGATTGGGATCCATTAAAGACCCGCAACGATTTATTCCCTGGCTATGGCAATACGGGCCGCATTGATACAACCGACCCATGGCAGTTTCGAAATTTCCTCACCCCGACCCCGAGTTGATTCGCTATGCGCCTAGTTAAACTGACGTTGATGATCTCACGAAACGAGCTTCTACTTACGTAACGGCGCAGTCTCATATCACTGCAGCCGCACCCTCTGAGCCAAAAGGCCCAGGGGGTTTTCTTTTTACCAAAATTAATTAACCAAACTAATTAACCAAACGAAACGAGAAAAAATGCCACCGAAGCCAACTCAACCGCGCAAGATGCAATTTGAAAAGTATTCGCACTGCGTGCCGCTCGTGCTCGCCGATCGCACCTGGCCAAATCGCATCATCGAAAAAGCACCGTTGTGGTGTTCTGTTGATTTGCGCGACGGTAACCAAGCTTTGATCGACCCGATGGACCCCGAGCGCAAACTGCGGATGTTCAAGACACTCGTAAAAATGGGATTCAAAGAAATCGAAGTTGGGTTTCCGTCGGCCAGTCAACCCGATTATGACTTTGTGCGATTGTTGATTGAACAAGATTTGATTCCTGAAGATGTCACGATTCAAGTTTTGGTGCAGTGTCGTCGCGAACTGCTTGAGCGTACCTATGACTGTTTAGTTGGTGCACCGAATGCAATTGTGCACTTTTATAACTCGGTGAACCCCCTGCAGCGCCGAGTCGTGTTTGGCCTCGACAAAACTGGCGTTACAGAAATAGCGACAAGTGCGGCAAAAATTTGTCGTGAACTTGAAACTAAGTTGCATAGCACCAACTTGCGCTACGAATACTCACCTGAGAGTTTTACTCTGACAGAACCAGAGTTCGCAGTTGAGATTTGCGAAGCGGTGATGCAAGTGATCGAACCAACCGTTGAACGCAAGATCGTTTTGAATCTGCCGGCAACTGTTGAGTGCTACTCGCCCAACGTTTACGGTGATGTGATTGAGTGGTTCGGTCGCAATGTGCCCCGCCGCGACAAACTCGTGTTGTCGTTGCATCCGCACAACGATCGCGGCTGCGCAGTTGCGGCTGCCGAGTTTGGTGTGATGGCCGGCGCCGATCGTGTCGAAGGAACTTTATTCGGCAACGGCGAGCGCACCGGCAACGTCGACATTATTACTTTGGCGATGAATTTATTCACGAACGGTGTTGATCCAAAATTAGATATCACCGACATTGATGCGTTGCGTCGAGATGCCGAATATTGCAATCGCCTGGCCGTGCCCGAGCGCCAACCGTATGCGGGTGATTTGGTTTACACCGCGTTTTCGGGCAGTCATCAAGATGCCATCAAGAAAGGTCTCGACGCATTACCAAAAGATTACGAGCAGTGGGCTGTGCCATATTTGCCAATTGATCCAAAACATGTTGGTCGAACCTATGAGGCCGTGATTCGTGTGAACAGCCAATCGGGCAAGGGTGGGGTTGCCTATGTGATGCAGACCGAGCACGGTTTCGCATTGCCGCGTCGCTTGCAAGTTGAGTTTTCAAAAGCGATCCAGCACATCACTGAAGACTCGGGTACAGAAATTGCACCAGAGATCATGTGGAGTGCGTTCGAACGCGAATATCTGTCTATTGAATCAAAGTTCAAACTTGAGAGTCACGAGATGCGCAGCGACTCAAAGGGCACGACGACAATTAGCTCACAGGTGCTCGTTAATGGCGCACCACGAACATTGACTGGCGTGGGCAACGGGCCGATTGACGCATTTGTTCATGCTCTGCGGACCGAGTTCAATGTCGTGTTCGACGTCAAAGACTATGTTGAGCACGCGCTAGGTCAAGGCTCAGAGGCCGTGGCTGTGGCGTACATCGAAGGCGCCAACGAACAAGGCGACTTGCGTTGGGGTGTTGGCACCGACCCGAGCACGATCACCGCGTCGTTGCGTGCTGTGTTGAGCGCTTTCGAGCGTCAGCAAAACTAAGGGCATTGAATTCTTTAACTATTTCTCAACTAGTCTCACAAGAGTGAAAGTCAGCGTTAACTTTGAAAACTGTGCATCTACTGGGGCTTGCACGCAAATGTGTCCTAATGTATTTGAACTACGTAACGATGGGTTTTTGTATATCTTGAACGAAAACCCACCAGCCGAATTGCACGAATCAGTTATTGCCGCTGAGGAAATTTGCCCAACTGGGGCAATCACGATTGAAAAATAATTAGCGCGTGGGTTTTTACTCTCGACTGAATGAAGCCTGGGTCGCCAACGACTCGTTATTGTGCGTCGGTCTAGACCCAGACTTGACGAAGTTTCCACAGACGCTGCACGACTCATCAAAAAACAGCATCGATCAAATTGAAACTTTTTGCAAGCAAATCATTGATGCGACTGGCGATTTGGTTTGTGCATTCAAGCCGCAGATCGCGTACTTCGCCGCGTGCGGCGCAGAAAAGCAACTTGAAAATGTTTGTGCTTATATTCGTCAGCGATTTCCGAAAGTTGTTTTAATTCTCGACGCCAAGCGGGGCGACATTGGTGATACGGCGACACTTTATGCTCGCGAAGCCTTCGAAAGGTATGGTGCCGATGCCGTGACCGTAAACCCGTATCTGGGCACCGACAGCCTTTCGCCGTTTTTGACAACACCTGAAAAGGGCACGATTATCTTGTGTCGAACATCAAACGCTGGTTCGAGCGAGTTTCAATCGCTCGAAATTGACGGCGAACCGTTGTATCTACGAGTTGCACGAGCAGCAGCCGATACTTGGCAAGTGACTGGTGAATGCGCATTAGTTGTTGGCGCAACCTACCCCGCCGAACTTGCCGCAGTACGCGCAATTGTTGGCGAGATGCCGATTCTCGTGCCAGGTATCGGCGCCCAAGGTGGCGATGTCGCGGCTGTGGTTAATGCTGGTCGCGACACGAAAAGTCGGGGATTAATCATTAACTCGTCGCGAGCGATTCTTTATGCCGATAG
>CAXNFV010000031.1:0-7596 GCA_964201675.1 Ilumatobacteraceae bacterium
ATTGGAATCGGCAAGCGCTCGTCAACACCTGTGTAGAACTCAACATTAAGCGTGTAGGTGTTTTTGACCGACAACGCGTATCCAAGCGCCCCTGCGGCCATTAATCCGCCACGAGCAATCGCCAAAATAATATCTGGCTCGTATCCGTCATTAGCAACCTTGATCGCGAGTTCACGACTTGCAACACCGAACGACTCCCAGGTCATAATTTCACGCTCTGATGTCAAACCCGCACTCCTTTGGACGACGAAAATTAATTATAGAACATTTTCTTGCTGCACGACGATTCTTGGATTTATTTTTTGAAAAAACTATTCAAATCTTTGAAGTAATTCGGCCAACTTTTCGAAACGACGTCGGGGTTCTGCACCTCAACGCCCCCAATTCGCAACTTCGCAATCGCAAACGCCATTGCCAACCGATGATCATCGTGCGTCGCCAAGTTCGCACCATGCAGTGCAACAGGGGTCACAGTGAAGCCATCAGTATGTTCATCAATCTGTGCACCAAGTTTTCTTAACTCAAAAGCCAGGTCGCCAATTCGGTCACTTTCTTTGGCACGAATGAACCCGACTCCCGAAATTTTGGTCGGCGAATCGGCGAAAAGTGCAACCACCGCAAGTGTTGGAACACAGTCGCTAATCTGCGACATATCTACGGTTACGCCACGCAACGGTCGACCCATGTCGCGACTGATTGAAATACCGTCTGACTGCTGGCGAACATCACAACCCATTCGTGAAAGCACATCAAAGAATTCAACATCGCGTTGCAAACTGTTTCTATTTAATCCCTCAATAGTTAACCGCCCACCAGTAATGGCCGTTGCTGCACTCGGATAAGACGCAGATGAAGCATCTGGCTCAACAGCAAAATTAACGCCCTGATATACACCTGGGCTCACCCAGATCACATTGCCGGCAATTTCGGTCTGGGCACCAAATGCGCGCATCACTCCAACCGTCATGTCTAGATAGCCGCGTGAAATCGCTTCACCCCGCAATTCAATTTCAAGACCGTCGGGCAAGTATGGCGCAATCATCATCAACGCACTTATGAACTGACTTGAAGTAGTCGAGTCGATCGCGATGCGGGCCTGCCATGAACTTCCCCGTTGCACGACTACGGGAAGGTGTCCGGTGATATTCAAACTTTTGACATTAGCCCCAAGTGATAACAAGGCATCATGCAAGCCGTTCATCGGACGATTTCTTAGTGGTTCGTAGCCGTCAATAGTTGTCTGACCAGCACGCAACGAGCAAAGGGCCGTCAAGAAGCGAGATGTTGTGCCAGCGAGTCGAGTCTGCAATTGGCGCGGCTCAGTCGCTTCAAAACTAATTTGACTATTGATTCTGACAGTCGTGCCATCTTGCACAGTTTTGACACCCAGAGTTTCGAGCGACTCAAGCATCGCCTGCGTATCATCACCAGGCGCGCAGTTCGAAATATTTGATTGACCTTCAGCGAGCGCCGCACAAATTAAGGCGCGATTCGCAATTGACTTTGATCCAGGAACTCGTATTAGCTGTTCGTCACCCGACTCGGTCATGAAACTGCTTGTATTGTCGGGCGAAACTTTCGTGCCATTAATCCGCCACGAAACATCTCGGCACTGGCTTTATCAATAATCAAAACTAATATTCCGCGATCACCTTCAACCGAGTGTGACACCTCGAAGTTGGCGATGTTCACACCAAGATCGGCGGCAAGAGTGAATATCTCTGCCGCAGAACCAGATCTGTCAGGAATCGGCACACGTACTTCGCAAACATCCATCAACTCGTGCACGCGACCTGGCAAGTTCGCCCGTGCCGAACGCGCAATCTGTAGTCGGCTCAAAAGTTCTTGATCGTTCTGTGTGTCGACGATTCTTCGCATCTCAGTAAGACCAGAAATCATCCCGTCTAAAGCATCAAGAATCGCATCTCGATTTTCGCGACAAATATCAATCCAAATTTGGGGCTGGCCAGACGCAACGCGGGTCATGTCGCGAAACCCACCCGCAGCAAGTCGCAATACAGCGACATGTTCTTCTGCTGTCACATGCGCCAAACCCATTAGCGTCGCCGCCGTCAGATGCGGCAGATGACTCACCACAGCGACGAGACGGTCATGACGCTGAGCATCAAGCACCACGACTTCGGCACCAAGCGACGTGATGATTTTTGCGAGAGTCTCGAATGTCGCATCGGCAGATTCGACTGATGGCGTGAGCACCCAAACAGCACCTTCGAACAGCGATTCATCGGCGCCGTCCAGACCTGCGAGTTCGCTACCTGCCATTGGGTGCCCGCCGATAAATCTTTCGTCTCTCACCGAATCGACAACAGACGCTTTAACGCCACCAACATCGCTGACTATGCCGTTGGTTTGTGCCAGTGCGATCGCCGCCTGAGTTGGTATCGACGACACCGGTGTGGCGACAAAACTAATTTCTGCCAGCGGATCAACACCGATAGCACTGATGATCTCGCGCTCCAACGCCGATTTCGAAGTCTCAGAGTTTTCATCGCTGCCCGAAACCTGAAAGCCATTTTTCTTGAGAGCCAGAGCCAACGATCCGCCAATTAATCCGAGACCCAAAACATTGGCGCGACGTATAACCACTTTAAAATTCTACCTGTGCGTCAGTTTGCTGTTGCTTGATTTAATGCAACGACTTCAGCCGTAGTCAACGCGCGCCACGAACCAGGCGGCAAGGTGCGATCAATCAACGGGCCGATACGCACCCGCGCAAGTCGCTCGACCGGATGCCCGACAGCCTCACACATTCGACGAATTTGTCGATTGCGACCTTCGTGAATGATTATTCGCAAAACCCCGGGTTGAAGTTGTCCAACTTGCGCAGGCTCGGTGAACCCATCGTCGAGTTCTACTCCGTCACGGAGTTTTTTTAAGGCAGACTCGCTCACACCGTTATGTGAACATCGCACATGGGCGAGATATTCCTTTTCGATTCCAAAACTTGGATGCGTCAAACGATGGCCGAGATCACCGTCGTTTGTCATCAGAATTAGACCCTCGGTTTCAGCGTCAAGTCGACCAACCGGAAACACCCGTGGCTCAAGTGGCACAAGTTCGATCACCGTTGCCCGACCGTGCGTGTCTTTAGCGGTAGTGATCACATCAACGGGCTTATTCAATAAGTAATAAACCAGACCGGGAGAGACGCCGATTGTGATGCCGTCAACTTCGACTGAATCGTTTTCAACATCGACTCGCCGACCAAGTATCGCGACCTCACCGTTGACGCGCACTCGCCCTTCGTCGATCAAGATTTCGCATTCTCTTCGTGAACCCCATCCGGTCTTGGCTAAAACTTTCTGCAGTCGCTCACCGTCGTTGTTTTCAAACTCGCTAGATTCGTCGCGCGACACGTCTCTAAGCTTCTGGCGCAGGCGCATCATCAGATGTGATACGAAGACCATTTTCAAGTGCTTCAACCACACTGGCATCAGGAACGAAATCAGCAATTGACGGCAAATGTTCAATCGATGCGATACCTAGTCGCTCTAAAAATAATGGCGTCGTACCAAACATCACCGCTTGACCTGGTCCGTCGTCGCGATCGACTTCGGTGATGTAGCCTCGAGCCTGCAAAGTGCGCATTACTGCTTCGGGGTCTACTCCACGAATTGCGGCAATTTGCGAACGCGACAAAGGTTGTTTGTAGGCGATGATCGCCAAAGTCTCGAGAGCCGCCGACGAGACTCGAGATTGTTGACCGTCAAGCACGAATCTTTCAACATAGGGTGCGAGATCTGGATGCGATTGAAAACGAAAACCGCCCGCTACTTTTACTAGTTGAAAGCCGTGACCTGCTGCTTCATATGTCGCCGCTAGCCGCTCACAAAGTTCTTCAACCAAAGTTTGCGAGACCTCAAGTAATTGTGCAAGCAGCGCCGGAGCGACAGGCTCCATAGCCACGAGAAGTATCGCCTCAAGTGCTCGAACGATCTCAGGGTCAAGGTTGTTATTGTCGGTCATGGTTACAGATCATCCTTCGTAATTGTCAATTGCGAGTTCGTCGTCTTCAATACCCAACCAAATCACATCAATTTCGCCAAAGCGTTCAACCTGGTCAAGATCAACACGACCTTGCTTATACAACTCAAGGATTGCAAGAAACCGAACCACGACCTCTATTCGGTCGGTGATACCGGCAACTAATCTTCGAAAGGTCGACCGACCGTCGATTCGAAGTTGTTCAGATACCGTAACCAATGCATCGGCAACACTGGCACGAATTGGCGCCACATGTTCTAGACCGATGACCTTGGGTGGTTTTTGTGCGGCGGCACGAAAATAAGCGCGCTGCAATCGCAAAGGGCTTACACCTTCCAAAAGATCAGGCATCAGTGTCGCGAATCGTTCTTCAGGGCCGGCCATACGCGGGAAACTTAAATCGGCACGACTCACCAAATCACTAAACACCGACGCGACATCTTTGAAAGTCTTGCTGTCAAGTAATCGCGCCAAGAGTAAATCCCGCTCTTCCCACAAGGCAAGTTCTTCGTCTAGGTCACCATCGTCTTTTCCTGGCAATAAGCGACGAGTTTTAAGCTCGATCAGAGTTGCCGCAATAAGCAAAAACTCGGTCGCTAAATCTAAATCGATCGTCGACATCCGCGAAACCTCTTCTAGATACGCCGTGACGATATTTGAAAGTGATACCTCATGAATATCTACTTCTTGTCTAAGGATAAGGTGCAGCAATAAATCAAATGGCCCATCAAAGGTCGGGGTCGAAACTGCGTATTTCATCACTGCGAGATTACCTCCCGTGGGCAATCATTGGCGACTACTAAGGTTGTTGCGTGACAAGAGTGCTTTCGTGCATCCAGCCCACTGGCGAGGTCCACCTTGGCAACTATTTGGGTGCCCTACGAAACTGGGTTTCGGGTCAACATAAAGCCGATGTGTTTCATGGGATAGTTGATTTGCACGCCTTGACGGTGACCGAAGAGCCAGGCGTAATCGGCAGAAATACTTTGCAACTCGCCGCCGTTTTATTCGCGGTCGGACTCGACCCAGACATCGCCACTGTGTTTGTTCAGAGCCATGTACCCGAACACAGCCAACTGGGCTGGATTATGGAATGCACCGTTTCATTCGGCGAGTTGAGCAGAATGACTCAGTTCAAAGACAAGTCGGCCAAACGAGAAGCCGAGTTCGTTTCGGCAGGTCTATTCACATATCCTGCACTACAAGCGGCTGACATTTTGCTTTACGACGCAAATGAAGTGCCAGTTGGCGATGACCAACGCCAGCACATCGAAATCACGCGCGATATCGCAATACGATTCAATCACCGCTTTGGCGAAACTTTCGTGATTCCAAAGTCGGTAACTCCACCAAGTGGTGCACGAGTTATGGATCTTTTGAATCCAACATCAAAGATGTCTAAATCAGGTGACGATGATACTGGTGTGATTTATTTGCTGGATGACCCATCAAGAATCGAAAAGAAATTCAAGCGTGCGGTAACTGACAGCGAAACCGAGGTTGTTTTTGACCGCGAACGCAAACCTGGCGTCTCAAATCTGCTTGAAATCTTGGCCGCAGCAACTGGCACGACACCTCAGAAGGCGGCTGAGACATATACGAGATACGGCGACTTGAAATCAGCCAGTGCGCAGGCAGTGATCGCAATGCTTGAGCCGATACAGGCTCGCTATTTTGAACTATTAAACGACCAGGGCGAACTAATGCGATTGCTACACAAAGGTAACGCCCGCGCAAAAGAAGTTGCCAGCAAGACTCTCAGTCGAGCACAAAAGGCAATTGGTTTTCTCTCTGCCGAATAAAGATAACAACTGATAAAAACTTTTAAATATTGTCAGCCGCGCGCAAGTCTGACAATGCATCAGCAATATCTTCACCACTAGCGCTGGCAACTAACCGAATCGTGACGAGATCGCTGTTGATGTTTTGCAGCATCTGACTACCAATTTTCTCGTGATCGTGATACGTAGTGAATCGTTCACCCCTTCGTCCAACCAAAGTCGCAACCACACGACCAAGAATGCCAAGATTCGCCTGAATTTTGCCAATGTCATGCAATAGCGCCGAGCGTATTTCGGGCAATGACGCATTGGGCCGTAAATCTTTGAATCGATGCATCACCGCAATGCTGTGGCGTTGGTCCATCGTCGGCATCGTGCGCCATAGATCAAACTCATCACGAAGTAGTAGTGACTCAACTTCTGTCAGATCTTCTGGCAACGGCTTTGCCCTCGAGACAGCGCCGAAAAATCGGGAAATCAAATGATTTAAATGTCTCAACGGCTTATACGCGCACGCGGATGCGACTCTCGATACATCTCATAAAGCACTTCGTTTTCGACTTTCGTATAGATCTGAGTAGTGCTGACAGATGCATGACCAAGCAGTTCTTGAACTACGCGCAAATCAGCACCGTGAACCAACATGTGAGTCGCACATGAGTGCCGTAACGCATGGGGTGATAAATCTTTGATTTTGGCGATTTCGCCATATTTGCGAACAATGTTGTAGGCCGCCTGACGCGACAATCTTGTGCCGTGCACACCAAGAAACACAGCATCCTGATCTTTGCGCGTCGCCCATTGTTCGGGTGCAAGTGTTGGTCGCCCACCCAAGTCAAAATAATCGGTGAGTGCCTCATGACAAATTCTTCCAAACGGCACGATTCGCTCTTTTGCACCTTTGCCAAATAGACGCACCAGCGAATCTTGCATATCTATGTCACTCATTGATAGTCCGCAAACCTCGGCGACTCGCGCGCCGGTTGCATAAAAAAACTCAAGCAATGCGCGATCGCGCCGTGCAAATGAGTCAACACCAGTCACGCTACTCAAGAGTCTTGCAACAACTTCTTCGGCAAGTCCTTTTGGCAAACTGCTCGGAACCTTCACGCCGTCAACCAGTGCCGCTGGATTATCAGATCTGATTTCTTCTTGGGTCAGATAGCGGTGAAACATTCGCACGGCTGCTAGTTGGCGAGCGATTGATTTTGGTGCGCGACCCGACGTGCGAAGGTGACCAACGAATCGCTCAAGGTGTTGAACAGTTACTGCAAGAATCGTCGTGTTCTGTGTCGTTAGCCAAGCCACGTAGCTAGCTAGATCTAACTTATACGCACTTAAGGTATTACGAGACCTCCCCTGTTCAACTCGCATCCACGTCATAAACGTGTCAAGCGGATCAGACGCCATGTCTCAAATATATGTGTCAGCGAGAAGTGCAACTTGCAATAGACCGATCACAGTCTTGCCGTCTACGATCTCGCCACTTCTAATCATCGCCATGCATTTTTCGAATTCAATAAGTTCGATCGTCATAAATTCTTCTTCTGGGCCATGTCGATCTGTCTTCGTTTCTTTCAAATCTGTCGCCAAAAACAAGTCAACCGAAGAATTACTGATACCTGGCGCTGCAATGTGTCTGCCAAGAGTCGTCATTGAGCCGGCGATCAACCCAGCCTCTTCTTCTAATTCTCGACGAGCGGTGAGTTCTGGTGCTTCGCCCTCGAGGTCACGCATACCGGCAGGTATCTCGAGAGTAGTTATGCCTAGTGGTGGTCGGTATTGACGCACAAGCACAACTTTGCGCGAG
>CAXNFV010000032.1:0-7584 GCA_964201675.1 Ilumatobacteraceae bacterium
CGACGATCTGGCAATGATTCAGCAACGAATGCAAGAGATAGTCTCCGCCGATCAACCCTTTGTGCGTGCAGAAATGTCGGCACACGATGCGCTGAAGCTTTTTTCAGACCAGCCATACAAGTGTGAAATCATTGAGCGCGTCACACAAGGCGACGCAGATGCAAGTGATGCCGGTGAAGCAGGCAGCGCGGATGCCGTGAGCGTTTATCGGAATACAGAAAACTTTGTCGACCTTTGCCGCGGGCCGCACGTTCCATCAACGAGTCGACTCGGTCATTTCGCGTTGATGAAGGTCGCCGGCGCCTACTGGCGTGGCAACGAAAAAGGTCCGATGTTGCAGCGCATCTACGGCACTGCATGGGAGTCAAAGGTGGCGTTGGCCGAACATCTGCATCGACTTGAAGAAGCCGAAAAACGCGATCATCGTCGGTTGGCGGTTGAAATGGATTTGCTTTCGTTTCCGCAAGAACTTGGTGGCGGACTTGCAGTTTGGCATCCAAAAGGCGGCATCGTTCGCAAACTAATGGAAGATTACAGTCGCGAGCGTCACCAAAACGGAGGGTACAAGTTCGTATTCACGCCACATTTGGCGAACTCACACTTGTTCGAAACTTCCGGGCACTTGCAGTTCTATAAAGACGGAATGTATCCACCAATGGAGATGGACAACGGTACTTACTATCCCAAACCGATGAACTGTCCGATGCACTGTTTGATTTATCGTGACCGTCAACGCAGTTATCGCGAATTACCGTTGCGATTGTTCGAACTTGGCACCGTCTATCGTTACGAACGCGCCGGAACCTTGCATGGTTTGCTTCGCATTCGTGGCTTCACTCAAGATGACAGTCATATTTTCTGTAGCGAAGAACAAATGGCAGATGAAATCGCGTCACTTCTCGATTTTGTGTTGAGTGTGTTACGTCGGTTCGGTTTCAATGATTTCGATTTTAAATTAAGTACACGAAATCCTGAAAAGTCAGTTGGCTCCGACGAAATTTGGGGTAAAGCAACCGAGGCTTTAAAGGAAGCCCTAGAGCGTCACGGTCTGACGTACACGGTTGCTCCCGGCGACGCAGCGTTCTACGGACCCAAAATCGACATTGATGTGCGCGACGCGATAGGTAGAAAGTGGCAGTTGAGCACTATTCAGTGCGACTTCAATTTGCCCGAACGATTCGGCCTTGAATATATCGCGACAGATAACGCAAGAAAGCGCCCGATCATGCTGCATCGCGCGTTGTTCGGATCGATTGAACGCTTCTTTGGTGTATTGCTTGAGCACTACGGCGGAGCGTTTCCGACTTGGTTAGCGCCGATACAAGTTCGCGTGTTGGCAGTTGCATCGGCTCACGAGCAGTACGCGCTTAAAGTCACAGAAACTTTGAGCAAACTCGGGTATCGGGTGGATCAATTAGTTGCCGATGAACAACTTGGCAAGCGTATTCGTGCCTCGAAGTTAGAGCGCATTCCTTATGTGCTGGTCGTTGGCGATGATGATATTGCTCATTCAACTGTCGGCGTGAATCCGCGCGGTGGTGATGTAATTCGAGATGTTTTATTGAGCGATTTCATCAAACAACTTGCTGATGATGTCGGTCAAGAGATTAAGGCTTAATGAAATGTTAGATCGCATCTGGAATGGTTGGCGCGCCAATTATGTCATGCATGGGCAAGACACGCGGAGCACCAGTGATGCCTCGATCTTTACCCAGATTTTAAAAAGTGACCTGAGCGATGAGCAGAGTTATATCGTGCACCGGGGCAAAACTGTTTTCGTAATAATGAATGCGTTCCCGTATACATCAGGTCACTTGTTGGTGGTTCCGTATCGTGAAGTTGCAGATCTCGAACTTTTAAGTGCTGATGAGACGAGTGAACTTTGGGCGACGGTTACACATGCGACAAAGGTGGTCAAGTCTGTGTATAAACCTGAGGCGCTTAATGTCGGGCTCAACCTTGGTGCAGCGGCCGGTGGAAGCATCGCACAGCATCTGCACGTTCACATCGTGGGTCGTTGGAGTGGTGACACCAATTTTATGGTCGTGACCGCAAACACAAAGATTTTGCCGGAAGCACTCGATGTGAGCGCCTCTAGAATTCGTTCAGCATGGATGGCGACAAATTGACGCGAGATGACTCGGCAAGCGAAATTCGCGATTCGTTACCCGATGATTTGAATGTCACTGCATTTGTTGGGCCGTACAAGTTTCCCGATAACAGTCGACGCAAAATACCTGCATGGCTGTATCTGGGGATCGCCGTAATCTGTGCAACTCTTTGGGTCACTAAACGCACCAATGAAACTGGTTTAGTAAGCGATGGTTTTCTCTGGTCTGCAATATTGTTGGGCGTTTTTGGTTTGTATTCTTTGTCATCGTCATGGCGGATGACAGTAGATGAAAAATTGGCGCTCATCTATGCGACACGAGCGGTCGGTTTCGCTGTCGGTCATGCTTCGGCACAACAAGTTTGGCGTGGGTTCCGCAGTCGTCCAACATGGCGCGTTTTTTGTTACAGCGAACAAGAACCTCCGTTGCAACGCGGTCTCGTATTAATTGACGCAATCGATGCGCGCATTGTTGAGTGTCTTGTTGAAGCAAACCCGGATAGTTAGCAAGACTGCGTCATTGATATTGCACTAGGCTATTTCTATGTTCGACGGCAAATTTAAAAAAGAAGTCGAACGCATCGTACGCCCTGTGGGAGAGTTGCTGAGGCGAACCAAACTTTCGCCAGACCATTTAACAATAATTGGTCTGATCGTTGCTTGCGTTGCGTCGGTGACAATAGCTCTTGGGCAGTTGCAGGTCGGTTTACTACTCGTTGTTCTTGCGGCTTTACCCGATTTATTTGATGGCGCACTAGCCAAGGCGTCCAATCAAAGTAGCCAGCGTGGTGCATTTTTTGATTCGACTATCGATCGTGTAACTGATGCAGTTTTGCTGGGCGGCGTGGCTTGGTTTTTAGGTTCTCAACGCGGTGCGCACGCCTCAGTTTTGCCTTTTGCAGTTATGGCGGTGTCTTCATTGATCTCGTATCAGCGAGCCAAGGCTGAGGCACTCGGGTTGACCGCCAAGGGCGGGTTAATGGAGCGGGCCGAACGAATTATCTTGCTTTGCGTTGGTTTGCTTTTTGATGCGCTGTTGTTCTTGGTGATGTGGTTGATGCTCATTCTTTGCACGATCACGGCGGTGCAACGCTTCTTTAAAGTTTGGAATCAGGCGGCAATTGCACCTGCCACCGCCGAGCGGGTTGCATTGCGGCATTCTCGGCGTGCTTCTCGCAGGGCCCAGCGAGCCGATCGACGAATGCGTTTATCGCGTCGTCGCAACATGAAGTGACATCGGCGCCTAAAAAAAAGAGTTCTGATTCGCTGGTCGTTTTTGGCTATCGCAGTGTCGCGGCACTGGCGAGAGTCACCCCGAAATTCGTTATAGCGCTATTGACCGCAGTGTTGGTTCCGGTAGTGACGATTTCGATGCGCAAAAAACGTGCAATCGTTTCGCGACATATGCGCCGTATTCAACCCCAACTAAGCGCACGACAAATTCGTCGTGCGGTACAAAAATCTTATGAGAGCTACGCCCGTTACTACATCGAAACTTTTCGTCTGCCACTTTTGAATTCAAAACAAATTCAGTCCGGAGTTTCAATTGATGGCTTTGAACACATTGAATCTGGTCTCAAGCTCGGCAAGGGGGTCATCCTCGCATTGCCCCATCTAGGTGGCTGGGAGTGGTCAGGTCGCTGGTTAATACAGCGCGGGCACAGACTTAATGCAGTAGTCGAAAAACTTGAATCGCCAAGGTTGTTTGAAATGTTTTTGCAACTCCGCAGAAAATATGGTGTTCAAGTGATTCCGTTAGATGACAATGCCGGTGTCGCCGTACAACAAGCGCTTGCAAGAAATGAAATTGTCGCACTTTTAAGTGATCGCGATATCCAAGGAACCGGCATCGAAGTCGAGTTCTTTGGTGAACGAACGACGATCCCGACTGGCCCTGCTTTTTTTGCATTGAGAACGGGTGCCGCTCTCATACCGCTTGCTACCTATTTTTCGAAACGCCTGGATGGTCACAAAACAATTGTGCGACCGGCAGTTGAAGTCAAACGACTGGCGACGCTAAGAGAAGATATGCAAAGAATTTCACAAGATCTGGCAAACGAACTCGAACTCTTGATTCGCCGTGACCCAGCGCAGTGGCATTTATTTCAACCAAATTGGCCGAGTGATTCAATTTCTAAATCGTCTTAGCGAATTAGTTTGAATACAAGGCAAATAATTCGGCGACTGCTTTAGCTTGTCCGCCAGAAGTCGATGACATCACCGCAATCGGAAGAACGCCCGCTTGTGACCACTCCCAAAGGGCCTCACGAACCGTGTCACCATCGCCAGAAATCGTGCAGTCGTCCAACCATTCGTTATCCATTGCTGCAATAATTTCGGCAGAACGAGTTTCTTTGTTGGGCGATTCAAGGATTTTCTCGAATGCATCAATTTGCTCGTCGTAACCGCATGAACGCCAATAATTGCGATAATTCGGAAGTGAAACATAGCCAACCAAAGTCTTGCGATGTATTGCTCGGGCAGCTGCAATATCGTCGCTGATAACAGTAGGCACCATGTTTGCCAAAAATAGATCTTTGCCCGGTGACGCTTTGATGCGTGAAAGTTGTTCGGCGATATTGCTTAACGCCGCATTGGCCCAAATCGCACCCTGAGAAATTTCGGTTGCAAGATCCAACATTTTATTTCGAAGAGCGGCCAAGTAAATCGGTGGAAGCTCACCTGAAAATCGCTCATGAGAACGCATCGTCTCGACATAGTTTTTAATATCGGCAAGCGGAGTGGCAGTTGTTGCTCCGAGTCGGCTGATGACCGGTCCATGGCTTACACCCAGGCCCAGACTAAATCGCTTGTTTGAAATTTCGTGAATGTGCGCAGCGGTATTCGCCATCTCGATTGCATGGCTGTAATAAATGGGTTGAATTGATGTCCAAAACTTAATTGTTTTAGTTGCGTGTGCTAGCGAGACACAAAATGCCATTGCGGCACCAAGACTCGGGCATGCGATTCCAGATAAACCGATCGTCTCGGCCTGTTTGGCGAGTTCGAGTACTGCCGCTCGCTTGTTGGCTGAGGCAACTAGCGAGATTGCCGGTCTGAAAGTCTCTGAATTTGTCATAGTGCCAAGTTAGTTGCCCAGTAAGTCCAGGCAATTGCTGCTGCTCTAAAATTGGCTAAAGGTCGTACCGTGTAGTCGATGAATTCGGTTAGCAATCCGGTTAATGCCTCAAAAAGCTTTGAGCGTAAAAAGATGCTTCGTATCGGATTGGTGTGTCCATATAGTTTGACGATTCCTGGTGGGGTGCAATCTCAAGTTCTTGGTTTGGCCCGTGAATTGCGTCGGATGGGGCATGAAGCAAGAGTTCTTGGACCTTGCGATGGACCGCCGCCCGAGCCGTTTGTTACTCCGCTTGGCAATAGTTTGCCGACAGCAGCCAATGGATCGACTGCGCCTCTTGCCCCAGACCCTTCGGCAGCACTGCGCACCGTGCGCGCGATCAACGATGAAGCATTTGACATTTTGCACTTGCACGAACCAATTGCACCTGGGCCAACTCAGACTGCGCTGCTATTGCGGTTGGCGCCAATGATCGGCACATTTCATGCGGCTGGAGACATCGCCTGGTATGGGCGTATCAGCAAGGGGGTCAACTGGCTGGCAAGTCATCTTGATGTTCGGGTTGCTGTTTCACCGCAGGCACGAGAACTTGCAAATCGTTATTTAGGTGGCGAATATGAAATTTTGTTTAACGGCATAGAGAGTGAGCTGTATGCGCGACCAAATATTTCGCGCAGCGCCGAAAAGATTGTGTTCTTTTGTGGCAGGTACGAGCCCAGAAAAGGTCTCGCAGAGTTACTCGAGGCGTTCGCCAAACTTTCGGATGACGTTAAATTGTGGATCGCGTCTGACGGTGATGGCATTTCATTGTTGAAGCAGAAGTATGCACATGACGATCGCATCTCATGGCTCGGAAGAATTACTGACGAAGACAAAATAGACCGATTGGCGCAATGCTCGGTTTTTTGCGCGCCGTCGCTGCACAGCGAATCTTTTGGGATAGTGGTACTCGAGGCAATGGCCAGTGGTACGCCAGTTGTCGCAAGTTCGCTCGAGGGATATCGCAACGTTGGCACTCATGATGTGAACGCGTGGTTGGTTGAACCCGGCGATATCGCCGAACTTGCAGAAGGACTAACTCGATTGTTGGTCGACAAAAAACTTGCAAAAAAACTCAGTGACGGTGGTCTCGTCAGGGCAAGTGAACTCTCAATGAGCCGACTTGCACAAATTTACATTGAGATGTATCACGCGGTTCTTGAGCGTGAACTGCTGGTGCCAAATCATCATCCAAAAAGCCGAGTTGTTCGCTTGTTTTCAGATCGTGTCCTGCGCAAAAATCCTGCCCTGTGATTCAAGTAGTACAATAAAGGCGAGTAAATAAAAATTAACGGAGGTTGTGATGGGCGTTTGGATTGGTTTAGTTCTTGTTTTCGCCGTGATCACGATTCTCACGATGATTTACAACTCGTTGGTGCAAAGACGCAATCAAGTTACGAATGCTTGGGCTCAAATAGATGTTCAACTCAAACGCCGTATCGAGCTGATTCCAAATCTTGTTGAGACCGTCAAGGGCTACGCGAACTTTGAGCAAAAAACTTTGCAAGAGGTGATTTCCGCTCGAAACACGGCAATGGCGGCTCCAAGCACCGCAACAGGTCAGGCAGTTGCAGATAACGCATTATCCGGTGCGTTGCGTCAGTTCTTCGCATTGTCTGAGGCGTATCCAGATCTCAAAGCCAATGCGAGTTTCTTGAACCTACAAGAAGAACTCAGCAATACCGAAAGTCGTATTGCCTATGCTCGTCAGTTTTATAACGATGCTGTACTTGCTTACAACAATTCGGTGCATAGTTTTCCTAGTGTTTTGATTGCCTCGCTTTTCAAGTTCTCCGAAAGTGATTCATTTGAAGCGACGGAAGCCGAGAAAACTGCTCCCAAGGTGCAGTTTTAGTTTTAGAAGCAGCCTTTCAACATGTACGACTTGATCGCATCAAACAAACGACGTTCGGTATTTTTATTATTGGGGTTTTCGTTTCTTCTTGTCGTGACTGGCTCTGCGGCAGGTTTGGTTTTAGGAAATCCTATTGTTGGCACAATTTTTGCGTTGATAGTTTCTGGCGCAATGGCGGTTATTTCGTATTGGAACTCAGACAAAATTGCGCTCAAAGTCAGTCGCGCGAAGCCTGCCGACGAAGTTGTCTATAAGCGTCTGCATAACTTGGTTGAGAATTTGTGCATCGCTGGCGGGCTTCCTAAGCCTCGCCTTTATGTGATTCAAGATGATGCACCAAACGCCTTTGCGACGGGTCGTAATCCGAAACATGCCGCGGTTGCCGTCACGTCCGGGTTGTTAGAAAAACTTGACCGTGTCGAACTCGAAGGAGTTTTGGCGCACGAACTTTCGCACATCAAAAATTACGACATTTTGGTCTCAACTCTTGCCGTCACGCTT
>CAXNFV010000033.1:0-7505 GCA_964201675.1 Ilumatobacteraceae bacterium
GCAATTTCTTGTTGATACCGAAGGTTGCGACAGAGTTCTTCTCGGCTCAAACTTTGGCGGCTGGGATGCAGAAGACGGATACCGACAAATGGTTGAACAATTAGATATTTCAGAAGGTGATGTGAATAAAATTTTGGGTGGAAACGCGAAGAGAATTTTTAATCTTTAATTTTTATGCCATTAGATAACACAGACCTGTATCACATCGCATGGGTGGTAGATGATCTCGAGTTATCAATGAAAGCATTTGGCTTGACCGGGTTGCAATGGGCAACACCAACAATCCGCACTGTCAAAGTACAAACACCAACGACAGCGATAACCGAATTTTCAATTTTTGTAACTTATTCGATTCATGATCCAATGCATGTCGAACTTATTCAAAAGTGTCCTGGCTCGCCGTGGGATCATGTGCCCAACGGCGGCCCGCATCATCTCGGATGGTGGTCACACGA
This sequence comes from Ilumatobacteraceae bacterium, assembly GCA_964201675.1. GTDB lineage: Bacteria > Actinomycetota > Acidimicrobiia > Acidimicrobiales > Ilumatobacteraceae > BACL27. Next base: position 456 of record CAXNFV010000033.1, read on the forward strand.
TTTCAAGAAATCAATTAACGATCTCGTTAGTGAGGGTCACAAACTTGAATCGTGGATGGTCGACTCAGACGGCCAGCCTGCTCGCTTTGCGTACTTTCAAAATCCGTTAGGCCAACGAATTGAAATTGTTGACATCGCTGCTCGCCCACAGTTGCAAGCATGGTGGGCCGGAAAACCATACCCCTGAAAATCGCCGAGCTGAACCCTTTTTAAACCGTTGAGTTGAAACGTGCGCCGAATTAACACGTATATATATGTATCCTTATCTCACTTCAACAAAGGAGAATCCTCTTGCACGCGGTACTGATTAGCGGCGGAAATGTAATTGACGGCACTGGTTCACAGCCTCAGCCGAATACCGATGTATTAATTGAGGGCGACAGGATTGTGGCTGTTGGCAAGAACCTTCTAGTTGAAAAATTTAGTGAGCGCGAAGTACGACGTGTTGATGCAACCGGATTGACAGTTATGCCTGGACTAATTGATGCACACACTCATATCACCCTTGGTGAACCACGAACCAACGACGAACTTTTTTTGCATCGTGACCCCGCAACTGCTGCAATTCTCGCCGCTTACAACGTTAGAAAAGTTTTGCGAGCCGGCGTAACTTCAATGTTTGATGTCGACGGCATCTTCAACATCGGGCCAGCACTTCGCGATTCAATCAAGGCTGGCGTCGTTGAGGGCCCAACAATGAAATCTGGCTCTTACGCCTTGATGACCGCAGTTGGCGGAACGGCCGGCAAACTGATCCCTGACTCTGGCACTGCCGGATATGCCGAAGTCGTGCGCAACAAAGAAGAGACTGTGCTGGCTGTGCGTCGTCAAGTTAAAGATGGTGCTGACTGCATAAAAATACATGTAACGGGTTTGATCCCAACGCGGTCGGGCGAGATACAAGTCTGGACTCGCGAAGAGTTGAAAGTTGTTTGCGATACAGCGCACGATTTAGGTGTGCGAGTAACAGCGCACTGTCGTGGCGACAAAGCAACTCTTGACTCTGTGATGGCTGGTGTTGACATAATTTGGCATGCATCGTTTCTTGGTGATGCATCGCTTGAAGCGATAATTGACAAGAAAGTGCCTGTTGGTCCGGTGTTTACATTTCTTGCCAATCTTTCGGAGTTCGGGCATAAGGCTGGTGCAACATCTTCAGCAAAATCAATCTTCGCCGGTGAACTCGAAAACACTGGCGCGAAATTACGACAGGCTTACGACGCCGGTGTCAAATTGTTATGCGGCTCAGAAAGTGGTTTTTCAATGACGCCATACGGGCATTGGCATGCTCGCGAAATGGAAGTTTTTGTCAAGCATCTCGGAATGACCCCGCTTCAGGCAATTACTTGCGGCACCAAAGACAACGCGGTTGCACTCGACGAAGATGGCGAAACAGGATGCATCGCCGCTGGATATCGTGCTGATGTTTTGGTTCTGGACGGTGATCCATCAAAAGATATTTCATTATTGGGTGACAAAAATTTGTTTCGCCACCTTTTCTGCCGTGGCAAAAATATCGATCTCTCGCCTATTGAGCCACGCGCAATGCTTCGCGGAGAGCAAGCATCGGGTTGGTCAGATGTTGCGCTGACAAGAGAAATTGCCTACTCATAGTGAAAGGCGCAATCGTCACAGGTGGAGCACACGGAATTGGCAGAGTAATTGTTAATCAACTTGCATCCGAAGGTTGGCACGTTGGCATTCTTGATTTGCATGTTGCAGATGTTGAGCGTGATGAAAAATTACCAAAAAACTGTGTTGCCATTTCTGCAGATGTTTCGGATGTCAATTCGGTAGAAAAAGCAATAAAGCAATTTGGTTCGACGCCAGATTTGCTTGTCAACAACGCCGGAATCGTTCGCTTTGGGCCATTACTGACCCTGGCTCAATCAGAGTTTGAAGCGGTGGTTCGCGTCAATCTGATCGGAACTTTCACTGTTTCGCGCCAAGTTGCTGCGCTAATGGTTGCCGACGGCAAACCTGGAACCATAATCAACATCACATCAATGAATGGCGTAGTCCCCGGGCCAAATAGTGGTGCCTACACATCAACAAAAGCGGGCGTTGCATTGTTGACGAAACAAATGGCACTTGAATGGGGCCCACACGGTATTCGGGTCAATTCAATTGCACCCGGGCTAATTGATGCCGGCATGAGCAATGCTGTGCATGCCGATCCAGAAATCCGCCAAGCGCGTGAGAAGCGAATTCCACTTCGCCGACTTGGCACCGCTCAGGACATCGCGAACCTAGTTTCGTTTCTCGCATCTGAACAGTCTTCATACATCACTGGTGAAAACATTCTCGTAGACGGTGGCGTCACAATGAGCATTTTGTCGACACTTCCAAGACCGAAGAGTGTTGACTCAGTTGGACCGTCAGAGTAAACAATGAAACCAATTCAAGAAATGTCAGTTGTTATAACTGGTGGCGGCTCAGGTATTGGTGAAGCAACTGCTCGCTATCTTGCGGCTCAAGGTGCCAAAGTAACTATTTGTGGTCGGCGAGAAGATCGAATTAAGACTGTTGCTAAAGAAATCGGCAGCAACTGCGCTTGGGTTACCGCAGATGTCACGAGCAGTGCTGATCGCCAAAAACTAATTGATACAGCGATTTTGCACGGTGGTCGTATCGATGCTTTAATTTCGAACGCTGGCAACATGGAGCGAAAGCCAGTCGAGCAGTGGACCGAAGAACGACTGCTACAAGTTTTCAACGACAATGTGATTTCGGGAATGATGTTGACTCAAATCGCGCTTCCACATTTGGTAGCCACCGAAGGGGCGATCATCTTTATCGGATCTGTATATACGGTTCGCGCATACCCGGGTGCGGCGCCGTACGCGGCAACCAAAGGCGCCCTTGAAGCGTTGGTAAAAGTTTTGGCAACAGAATTAGGGCCGCGAAAAATTCGTGTTAATGCAGTGCGACCTGGTGCGGTGTTAACCGAGATCAATCAGCGGGCCGGACTGTTTGACGATGCAACCGCAGCCAAAAGACTTGATTCAATGGCCAATCATCACGCTGTTGGGCGAATTGGTACTTCACTCGAAATTGCAGAAGGAATCGAATATCTAATCAGAGCCGAGTGGGTTACTGGTACCGTACTTTCGGTAGATGGTGGAATGGGTCTGGGGGTCATTTCATAATGAGTTCACAAAATGTCTTGACGGTTACTAACTACGACGAAGCAAAAGAAATTTACCGTCACAAAGATTTCAAGCAGGCCCTATACGACGCCGGCGAAGTCGTGATGGAAGGTGTGCTTGTCAACCTGCACGGAGATGAGCATCGCGCGCGACGACGACTCGAAAATCGACTTTTCCGTCGTGAAACCCTCGTGCATTACGAAAGAGATTTGTTTCCACAAGTAATTTCAGAAACACTTGAACCGTTTGTGCAGTCGGGTCGCGCTGAACTCGTAACGCTCTCACACCAATTAATGATGAATCTTGCAGCACTCAATGCAGGTGTTGATCGACCACTTAAAACCAAAGAAGAGACCAGCAACCTCTACAACTTCATGATGAAGTTCATTGAAGGTGCGACTCTTGCCCACACCACTCGTGACCCTGCTGAAGTTACGGTTGAGATAGAACAAGCAAAGTCTGAGTTTGACACCCAGTTTTTAGCGCCATCTATTGCTCGCCGACAAAAGCTTATTGCCGAGGCGTCTAACGGTGGCGATCAAGATCTGCCGAAAGATATTCTCACCGAACTACTTAAGAATGAAGATTCTTTGCATCTTCCGCATGAAATAATTTTGAAAGAAATTGCGTTCTTTCTTCTGGCAGGTGCCCACACTTCAGCCACCGCATTTGTTCGCACTCTGGATAATTTGTTTAATTGGCTGAAGAAACACCCTGAAGATGCCGCACTAGTTACGAACGATAAATCGTTTGTGCAACGCGCGATGTTCGAGACTATTCGTTTGAATCCATCTAGCCCAACTGCAATGCGCCGAGCGCTTTCAGATGTAACACTTAAATCAGGAACAGTTGTTCCGAAAAACGCGACAGTGACTATTGACCTGATGTCGATAAACCGCAGTGCAGAAATTTTCGGTAACAACGCAAACGAGTTTGATCCACATCGCGAGATTTCAACACCAAATGTGGCCGCCTGGGGACTCTCATTTGGGCACGGTATGCATGCTTGCATCGGTCAAGAACTCGCCGCCGGACTATCTGAAAGATCGCAAGAAACTTCTGATTACGAATTTGGACTAGCGACTGTTGCAGTTCAAGCGATGTTTGATCGAAAAGTTATTGCCGACCCTAGTCAGCCAGCCAAAATTGACACAACGACAAAGCGTCCTTATTGGGGTTCGTATCACGTGCTATTTGAAAAATAGATTTTGATCAACCGCGAAACAAATCGATAGACCCAAAAAAATGTCGGCGATCAAACTTTCTAGTTGGGCTGACGCCAAAGCGGCTCTGCGCAATCGCGATCTGCGACAGGGGCTATACGACGAGGGTATCGCGCTGATGCATGGCGTGATCGTAAATTTGCATGGCGCCGAACATAATGCCCGCCGTCGACTAGAGAATCGACTTTTTCGCCGTGACACTTTTGCTTTTTGGGAGAAAAATCTCATCCCCAACAACATCTACGAAAGCATTCAACCACATATTGTTGGCGGCCAAGTAGATCTTTTGCAACTCGCCCGCTTGACCATGATGAGAATCTCTGCCGGGATCGCAGGCATTGACCTTGGCGACGACCCAGACAGATTTACTTTGCTGGCAGACATCATGACAAAACTTGCGCGCGCTTCAAGCGTCAACCATTACATCGGTGACAAACAGTCAGTAATTCAGCAAGGCAATGCCGCACTTGAGCTCTTTGCGAAAGAATTTTTTGGGCCAGCACACAATAAACGTGTTGCACTCATTGAACAAGTGTCGCAACAAACAAAGTCTGTAGATGACCTACCCAAGGATGTCTTGACGACATTGCTGGTCAACCATGACAATCTTGAAATTTCTGATGAATCTTTGTTGCATGAAATCGCCTACTTCCCCTGGGTTGGGTCACATTCAACATCTGGAGCATTCGTCAATTTAATGGACCACATTTTTGAGTGGATCAACCACAACCCAAACGACCGCGAAAAATTGGTCAACGATATTTCACTACTACAACGATTTGGCTTTGAGTCACTTCGACTCAACCCTGCGAGTCCAGAGTCAAGTCGTGTAGCCGTCACCGAGACGCAACTTGAGACTGGTGTTTTAATTTCGCAAGATACTCGTGTCATGATTGATATGCGAGCAGCAAATCGCGATGAAAAAGTATTTGGCAGCGACGCGCAACAGTTCAACCCATTTCGTGAAATTCCAGAAGGCATCGCCGCGTGGGGGCTTAGTTTTGGTTCTGGGTTTCACGCTTGCATCGGTCAAGAGTTAGTCAGTGGTCTTGAAAGCCAGCCTGCTGATTCTGAAGTTTCGCTTACCGGGGCGATAGCCACGATGGCTCAAATAGTTTTGAGTCATGGCGCAATCGTTGACCCACAAAACCCACCTCGACGCGACGACCAGTCTGCGCGCAAAAACTGGCTCTCGTATCCGGTTATATTTCACCCTCAAGCAACTATCTAAAACTAGATAGTTGCTACTCCAAACTGATTACTGATCCGTTCTCGTCGTAGATCGTGATCGCTTCGCCCGGGCAATTTCGAGCCAGACGAATTAACACTGTCAATTGCTCTTGAGTCGTTTCACTAACAGGCTCTGCTAGTTCGTCTTGATCAAATTTGAAAATTTTTGGTGCATCACTAACACACTTCGCAGAACTAATACATAAGTCTTTTTTTACTTCAACGCGATAGTTCATACGATCAGATTACTGCTACAAAGTTATGGCTTCTACTTCAGAGTCAGGCGCGCGACATGCCCACAGCGCACTGCGCTTAATTAGCTGTTGATGTGCCAAATGCGAAACACTTACAAGATCATGACCTAGAGCGTTATACACAGCGCGACCAAATTTATTTTTGCTAACCCATAAAGTTGGTTGGGTTGATTTGCCATCGCTAGATTGCAGAATTACTTGCGATGAATTGTCTCGCAGAAGATTTGAGTAAAGTTCGTCTCGAATAACAAATGGCTCAACTCCTGCGACGATCACGTGGTCGGCAGATGGCGCAATATTCAAATCACCGAGCGGGGGATGCGACGAATTTTTCCAATCCCATGAACCACCAACCCACTTGGGCCACTCATCCCAATCGTCAAAACAAATAGTTGCAGTGTGCATTGCCAACAACCCGGCACCATTATTTTTTTGTCGCAACATTGCTTCTCGCCATTGTTGATTAGTAGTGCGCGACCAAATCTCGCGATTCTGCTGCGAGTATCGCGCGTCTTGCATTTGAAACCAGCAAGCCAAGACAGTTATCAAGTCATAATTCTTTGATTCAAGCAATTGCATTGACTCAGGTACATCAAATGCCACATCAGAAGCAAAGCCGACAGCGTTTAGTGTTTCAACTAAATTCGGCACGCTTGCAGCAAAATTGTGTGCCCATCCGCCAGAGAGAATTAAATTACTTTTTATTTTCATCACGCCTTATAAACTCAAGAACTAAACTGTGAAACTTACTAAACAGTACATCGGGAGACTATTTCATGGACCTTAATCACGAATTTATAGTTAATGTGCCAATAGCAAACGCTTGGACAATTCTCACTGACTTAGAACTCATCGCACCATGCCTACCTGGCGCACAATTAACCGAAATTGACGGAGACACCTACTTTGGGAACGTCAAAGTAAAAGTAGGACCGATACTCGCCCAGTTTGACGGCCAGGCACAATTTCTTGAGCGCAACGAAGCCGAACACCGCGCAGCACTCAAGGGTGAGGGTCGCGACAAATCTGGCAAAGGCAGCACCTCGGCGACCATCACGGCGCGACTTGAAGCCGTTAGCGATACCTCCACAAAATGCTTTGTTCACACTGATCTCGCAATTACGGGCAAAATTGGGCAACTTGGGCGCGGCGCACTCTCTGATGTCAGCGACAAGATTCTGGCCATGTTCGTCG
>CAXNFV010000034.1:0-7385 GCA_964201675.1 Ilumatobacteraceae bacterium
CTTTGTTGCGAATTCTGGCGGGCGAAGTTAAGCCAGATAATGGCGACTATAAATACGGCTATAACGTGCAAGTTGGTTATTACGCGCAAGAACACGACAACTTAATTCCACAACGTTCGCTAGTTGAGCACATGCGTGACCAGGCGCCATCGGCACTCGGTCTAACTGAAACGCAGTTACGCGGCATGCTCGGAATGTTCGGGCTATCTGGTGACAAGGTTTATCAAGAGTCCGCGACTTTATCTGGTGGCGAGAAGACAAAACTCGCCCTAGCGATGATGATGGTCGGTAAAAACAATCTCCTGTTACTCGACGAACCAACAAATAATCTTGATCCCTCTAGCCGACAGTCAGTCGCCGACTCGCTGTCAAATTGGGAGGGAGCGATCGTGCTTGTGAGTCACGATGCCGAGTTTGTTGAGCAACTTGCTCCGACAAAGATTTTATTGATGCCAGATGGGCAAGAGGACTATTTCAACGAGTCGTGGCTCGAACTCGTAACGCTCGCCTGAACTAGTTACTTAAGTGCGCGAATATAAACAATGATGCTCGCGATTTCTTCGTCGGTCAACTGATTAGATGGCATCTGCCCGACCGCACCTTTTCGTCGCGTTGCATTTGGATCGTGTATTGCCGTATACAAATAATTGTCGTCTGCCGTCACAATTGTGCCGTCAGACAAAGTCACCTGAGAGTCAGCCAAACCAACCCACTTTGGCCCTACACGACCCTCGCCGTTTGAACCATGGCAACTTGCGCAGCCGGACGAAATTGAAATTTCTCGACCTGCAACAGCCTCTGCCGACAAATCTGCGGGGGCACTCGACGAACTAGACGAGCAAGCGCCGAGAGCAAGCATTGTGACCACCGTTGCGAGGCTTGATAAGTGCATCCGATAATTGTTTGACATGTTTACAGATTACCTATTCGTACGGTTAGAGTTCGCAATCATGGTAAAGAAAAAATGGTGACAAATCTTCCAGTACATCCTTCTTCAGGCAATGAGTCTGATGGATATTGGATGCATTACCACGACCAAGATAGCGAAAAACTCGCCGAGGCTGTGGTCGAATATGCACTAGACCGAATTCGTCTCGACCCGCCACCACTTGACGGTCCAAAAACTCTGAGCCAATTACAAGCGCTTGTCGGCAACACGATCACTCCTGAAGGTCTCGGTGGGCTCAAAGCACTCGAAATTTTCACAAAGCATCTTTCGCACGCGTGCATCAGCGTCGATCATCCATCGTTTTTGTCTTTTGTGCCGGGCGCACCAACAGAAAGTGCAGTGTTGTTTGATCTCGTGTTGAGCGCCTCAAACATTTATGCGGGCTCGTGGCTTGAAAGTTCCGGTGCTGTCTACGCCGAGAACCAAGCATTGCAGTGGGTTGCGAGTCTGGCAAACTTTCCCGCAACTAGCGCAGGCGTGTTCGTAAGTGGTGGTACAGCCGGCAATCTTTCTGCGTTGATTGCAGCGCGTTGGCGTTGGCGTCAAAATGGCAAAGGTGCCTACGACCGTGTTCGGCCAATTCTCGTCGCATCATCGGGCGCACACTCATCGGTGGCACTTGCTGCAAATGCGATGGATGCAGATGTCGTCAAAGTTCAAGCCGACGCACAGGGTCGTATGTCAGGAGTTAACTTACGCGCCGCAATCGCGAATCTAAGCCAGCAAGATCGCAATCGGATTTGTTCAATCGTCGCAACTTCGGGCACAACAAATTTGGGTGTGATTGATGACCTTGTGGCGGCAGGCGAGCAAGCGCGTGAACTCGGCACTTGGTTTCATGTTGATGGTGCCTACGGAGCCGCGGCATTATGCGCGCCGAGTGTTCGGCACTTGTTTGTCGGCATCGAACTTGCGGACAGTTTTATTGTTGATCCGCATAAGTGGCTATTTGGCCCATTCGATTGTTGCGCTTTGATTTATCGCGACCCTGATACGGCTCGCCGCGCACATACTCAGCGCGCCGAATATTTAGAGGTGTTACAACAACAAGATCTCGGTGATTCGCTCGCCAATCCTTCTGATATGGCTCATCATTTGTCACGTCGAGCTCGCGGCTTGCCATTTTGGTTCAGCGTCGCCACACATGGCACTGAGGCTTACGAAGAAGCGATGGAGATCACGCTGCAAGTCACTCGCGAAGCGACACAGTTGATCAAAAATGCGTCGTATCTCGAGTTGTTGCTTGAGCCAGAGCTTTCAATAATTGTTTTCAAGCGCAACGGTTGGACACCTGAGCAATATCAAGCCTGGAGCGACAAGATGCTCAACGAAGGGCGAGCCTTCGTTGTGCCAACGACGCTTAATGGCGAAACTATTTTGCGCTTTTGCATCATCAACCCGCGCACGACAATTGAAGAAGTTTCAGAGATCATCACTTCACTAGGCTAAACGCATGCTCAAGTCTGTTCGATCGGTAGTTCAACTTCGCAGATTCGAATTCAACGGTGATAAACGCAGACTCGCAGCATGTGGCGATCTAAAAGATCTTCGCCGTTTGGCCAAGCGAAACTTACCCGGTGGCGTATTTGACTATTTTGATGGCGCCGCAGAAGACGAATGGTCACTGGCCAATAACAGTTCGGCATATTCAAAATTCGGTTTGATCCCAAAAGTTTTACGCGATGTCTCAAAAATTGACACTGCGACAACGATCATGGGACAGCCAGTGCCGTTTCCAATTGCACTCTCACCAACTGGTTTCACTCGGATTGCCCATCCACAAGGCGAACTTGCAGTCGCCCGTGTGGCTGGCAAGAACTCACTTCCGTTCACGCTTTCAACTCTCGGAACGCGCAGCATCGAAGAAGTCGCCGCAGTCGCCACCGGCCCGTTGTGGTATCAACTCTATGTTTGGCGCGATCGCGGCCTCTCTCGCGAACTTGTGCAACGCGCCAAAGCGGCTGGCTATAAATCAATTATGGTCACTGTTGACACAGCAGTCTTTGGTCGTCGCGAGCGAGATGTGCGTCGCGGTTTCACGCTTCCACCAAAAATCGGTCTTGAAACATTCATCGACGGCATTCGGCATCCGCGTTGGACATATAAATTTATTACAAACGAGCCGATCACATTTTCAGCGGTGGCTGGTCGTTCAGATGTCGACGGCTCAAAAGCGATCAATTTATCCGACTATGTCAATTCACAATTTGATCCAACTTTGAGTTGGAAGGATCTTGAGTGGATTCGTGAAGAATCTGGTCTGCCGATCATGCTTAAGGGCATTCAATGCGTTGAAGACGCAAAGACCGCGGCTTCACTTGGCGTTGATGCGATCGCGCTTTCAAATCACGGTGGTCGTCAACTTGATGGCGCACCTGCGCCAATTGAGTTGCTACCAAGTGTCATTGACGCGGTCGGCAACTCAATTGAAGTGTTAGTCGATGGTGGCGCTCGCCGCGGTTCAGATGTCGTTAAGGCTTGTGCGCTCGGCGCAAGAGCAGTGATGTTTGGTCGCCCGTATCTCTATGGTTTAGGCGCTGCGGGCGAACTAGGTGTGCAATGGGCACTCGATCACATCACGAGCGGTATCTCACGCACGATGGCATTAATCGGCGAGACTTCGATCAAGAATCTTTCAAGCGAGATAATCGTCAAGCGATAATCCGCGTAATAGCTTTACGATTCTTATTTCTTTGAAGAAGGTTCTTTCTTAACAACAGTCTTTTTGCGGGCGCCATAGCGCTTGTTGAAGCGATCAACTCGACCAGCCGAGTCAATGATCTTCATTTGACCTGTGTAGAACGGGTGACTCGCATTAGAAATATCTAACTGCACAAGCGGGTAAGTATTTCCGTCCTCCCAGACAACCGTCTTAGCCGGATCAGTCTTTAAGGTTGATCGGGTCAAAAATCGATAGTTCGCTGAAGCGTCTTCAAAAACTACAGCCTGATAGTCGGGGTGGATGTCTGGTTTCATGTTGACAAAGTGTAGCGGGGTAATTGTGCCCTCTATACTGTTCAAATGCCAAATCGCTGTGATGTCCTCGGAAAGACCCCAAGTAAGGGTCACACAATCTCTCACTCCCATATTCGCACCAAGCGTTGGTGGAGAGTGAACTCGCACAAGCGCCGTTTCTGGTTGCCATCTGAGCGTCGTTGGGTAACTCTCACAGTTAGCACCAAGGGTGTTCGCACAATTGACAAGCGTGGAATCGAATCAGTCGTCGCCGAAATGCGTCGCGCCGGAAAGAAAGTCTGAGTAACAGTCATGGCAGCCAAAAGTAAAGACAAGCGTCCGATCATCAAACTTCGCAGCACCGCTGACACTGGTTTCACTTATGTCACGCGCAAGAACAAAGTTAATTCGCGCGAGCGTTTAGAACTTAAAAAGTATGACCCTGTAGTGCGCAAGCATGTGATCTTTAAAGAAGAGCGTTAACAGTTTTTTAGGGCGCTAGCCAAATCGTTTTTAATATCAACGCAGGCCTCCAAACCGATCGAAAGTCGTAACAGCGACTCGTTCAAACCGGTTTTTGTTTTGGTTTCATGGTCCACGCTGTTATGAGTACTGGTTGAAGAATGAGATATAAGTGTCTCTGGTCCGCCAAGGGTAACTGCTGGTCGCACTAGCTTTAGCGCACTAAGTAACTTCGCCGCCGCTGGCTTTCCACCAGCGATTTCAAATGAAAGTACTGAGCCAAAATAACGCATCTGTTTGACTGCTAAGTCGTGTTGGGGGTGCGACTTTAGGCCGGGGTAGTGCACGCCGGTCACACTTTTTTGCGTCAATAACCACTCGGCAATTTCCTGAGCAGTCTCGCACTGTCTCGCGAGTCGCACATCAAGGGTTCGTATTCCGCGCAATCCGTTCATCGCATCAAATGGTGATGCAGTTGCTCCATGTAAAACTGAGTATGTCCAGATGTCGTTGATTAAATCTAAGTCGCCCGCTATGACTCCGAGAGTTGCGTCGTTGTGTCCGGCGATTCCCTTTGTTGCTGAATGCAAAACTATCGATACGCCGTGATCGTGTGGTCGTTGGGCCAACGGCGTTGCGAGTGTTGAATCAAGAACAGTGAACGGTCCTTTGATCTTGCCAAATTCTGTTAGATCAACTAAGTCAAGAAGTGGATTAGATGGCGACTCGGCCATTACCAACATCGTTTTACCAGGTCGCACTGCCGCGGCGAACTCGTGCGCGTTGCGTCCATCAACATAAGTCACTTCGATTCCAAATCGCACGCATGGGCCGTTTAAAAATGCGAGTGTTCCGGCGTAACAATTTCGTTGGGCGACAATGTGATCACCAGTTGAACACAGTGCAAAAACAACACTTGAAATTGCGCCCATTCCCGATGCAAACGCGAGTGCCGCTTGAGTGTTCTCTAACTCGGCGACAGCATGTTCGAATGCTTCAACTGTCGGGTTGGCGTATCGAGAATAGTTTCCGGTTTGGTGAAGTGCATTCGCTTGGCGATTACTTTCTTCAAGACCCGAACTTGACCAAGTACTTGAAGTTGATAGCGATGGCGCGAGTGCCTTTGAGCCATCGCGACCCGAAGTTATTGCAGTCGTTGAGATTTGCAAGTTATCGTCATTTGACACAGCAACAGGCTAACGAATTTCAAGCAATACTCTAAAGATACGAATGACGCAATGAGTCTCGCGCTTTAAACTAGGCTCATTTAATGCGTAAAAACAAATCGGTAACAGTTGTATTAGCCCTCGGTTTAACAATGTCAAGTCTGTTCGGCTTTGGCGTCTCGGCGAATGCTGCACCTGGTGATAGCCCATTGTCGGGTTTGCCAGGCGGAGAAGGTCGACCAGTCGTGATGGTCAAGTATGGCAACTCGAGACCTGATCGCCCGCACTATAGCCTCAACCAGGCTGATCTTTTCTATGTAGAAGAAGTCGAATGGGGTTTAACCCGTGTCGCGGCTATGTTCAATTCAAAGTTTCCTGGTGTTGTCGGACCAACTCGTAGCGCTCGTATTTCCGACCTTGAACTTTTAGAGCAATTTATAAAACCAGGTCTCGCCTTTAGTGGAGCCAATGATGTGCTCTTGAAAATCATCCGCAAATCAAAGTCAGTTTCGCTTTCCCCAAGTGATCGTCCGAGTTACTACTTTCGAAGTTCAAAGAAGTCTGCGCCACATAATCAGTTATTGAACCTCGCCGAAATGATGGCTAAAGAGACAAAAGTCGGGGCAGTTAAAGACATCGGTTTGACGTTTAATGCTGCTCCTGCGGTTGGTGGTGTTGCGGCCAAAACTTTTAGTGCTTCGTGGGCTTCTGCAAAAGTTGCGGGCACTTGGAACGGCAAAGGATGGACTGTCGCTTTTGACGGTACGACTCACAAAGATGCGGCAAACGGAAGTCTGCTGACGCCGAAGACAGTGGTGCTGCAATTTGTTGATCGCAAAACATCAAAATTTGGCGACAAGTTTGGTGGCAAGACTCCACTACTAAAAACTGTTGGTGCCGGACGGGCAATTATTTTGCGTAATGGTCAATCTTTTGAGTCAACCTGGTCACGACCAACTGAAACTTCTGGAACCAAGTTCACTTTTAATGGTGCTCACTTCGCTTTTGATGTTGGTCAGGTGATGATCGTTTTGGTAGATGGCACTTTAAAGAAGGCGCCTGTCACAGTTAAATAGAATTGCAGTTAAATCTTTGCCTCGCTCACTCGCTGAGTCAGATAGGGTGAGCAAGTCAATTTAATTTGGCGACGTGGCCGACTGGCTTAGGCACGGGCCTGCAAAGCCCTTTAACCGAGTTCGATTCTCGGCGTCGCCTCAACTGCTTATAAGCAATGCTGATTTTTGTTTAGAGGCTAGTTTCAGTACAACTCAAAGAAAGCAGCTTATGAATACTAAAAAAGTTTCTCGAATGATTTTGAACATGTCAGTAGTGGTTGTTAGCGCGGTTTCGGTGTCGTCAGCGAGTGCCTATTTTCAGACCCAGTCTGTGAGCGGTTTGGCAACTAAGTCATCAGGTGTTGCAGGTGCATCTTGTAAAAAAGTCGGAGTAAAGCAAGGCTTGTTCACCTGCAAAAAAGTCAAAGGCAAACTCGTGCTAGTCCGCACGACTGCGACCACGATTGCCAGTACGACGACAATTCCTGTTACAACTACTGTCTTAGCCAGCGGGGCGATCACCCTCGTAAAGTCGCTGTGTTCAAATGCAACTTATACATTGCAAGTCACCAACCTCAGTTGTTCAGCAGATTCAATAAAATTCAACTCAACGGGGCTTCCCGCCTCAACAAATACTCAGATGGTCGGTATCACCGGTACTAATCAGCAATATCCGCGCCCACATAGTTATCAATTTACGTTTCCATTGACGCCTGGGGCTTCGGCTTCACCGACGACACCCGACGCCGGAGCGATTGGAGTCGCGATAAACGGTGTTCCTTTGTTTAGCCAATGGGA
>CAXNFV010000035.1:0-7327 GCA_964201675.1 Ilumatobacteraceae bacterium
CAACAACATCGACCTACAAGAGTTCATGATTATGCCAATTGGTGCGACGCGCTTTAGCGAAGGTCTGCAATGGGGAGTCGAGACCTATCACACCCTCAAATCACTGCTCAAAGCCAAAGGTTTATCGACAGCAGTTGGCGATGAAGGCGGTTTTGCTCCAAACCTCGCCAACAACGAATCGGCAATCGAATTTTTGGTCGACGCGATCACGCGTGCAGGTTTCAAACCAGGCGTTGACATTGCAATTGCGCTCGACCCAGCAATGAGCGAACTCTACAAAGACTCGCGCTACCACATGGCTGGCGAAAATAAGATTTTTACCAGCGACGAACTTGCCGAGTGGTGGGTATCGCTTGTTGATAAATATCCGATCGTCTCAATTGAAGATGGTATGGCTCAAGACGATTGGGATGGATGGGAAGCGCTTTCATCTGCGCTAGGTCAGCGAATTCAATTAGTTGGCGATGATTTATTCGTCACCAACACGAAGCGCCTACAACAAGGTATTGATCGAAAAATCGCCAACAGCATTTTGATCAAAGTAAATCAAATCGGCACTCTGACAGAGACACTGAACGCGATATCGCTCGCGAAGAAAAACAACTACACGAGCGTGATGAGTCACCGAAGTGGCGAGACCGAAGATTCGACTATTGCTGATCTTGCTGTTGCGACAAATTGTGGTCAGATAAAAACCGGAGCACCAGCTCGTAGCGACCGCGTTGCAAAATACAATCAGTTGTTGCGAATAGAACACGATCTCGGCTCAAACGCTAAATATCCTGTTTTGTTTGGGCACTCCACCAAATAACGGTTTGCTTAAGCCAGAATATATAAGTGTCTCATAATCATTCTCAATCTGCCCCGCGACCCAGGCCACTAGGTGCAGACTCATCGACTCGTGTGTCTCGAAAAAGACGCAGTCGGTTTGCCCTTGTTCCGCTAGGGACATTGGTAGTTGGGGCAATTCTCACCGCCTTACTGTTCCTTCCTTTGCGCACATGGAACAAGCAACGCACTCTTGTCGCACAGCGCTCAGCCCAACTTGCCGCTTACGAAGACATAAATGCTTCGCTTCAAGAAGAAGTTGACAATCTTAAAACTCCGCAAGGCGCGGCAGAAGCCGTCCGCTCGCAACTCGGCTACTTATCACCGAGCGAAAAACGGGTTCCACTACTTGACTCGCCTTTGGCGTCTGCCAAGTTGCCAGACCGATGGCCTTACTCGCTCGTCAACAACATCTTGAAAATCAAAGCCGAAGAAGCAACGCGTGACAAAAGCGTTGGAATTTTAGACACACTTCAGCCGTAATATAAAGCATCGCATCAATAAATAGTTTTGAGGAGTAGTCATGGCTGGAAGCATTCTTGGCAATCGCGTCTTGCGCAAAGAAGACCCAAAGTTTCTAACATCGGGTGGCAGATACATCGAAGATATGAACGATGAGCCGCTTTTCGCTGGTGCACTTCACGTCACGTATGTGAGATCAACGGTCGCACACGCCAAGATCACAAAAATAGATTTATCTGATTGCAAAACATCACCTGGGGTTGTCGCCGTTTTCACCGCACAAGATCTTGGTCTCGAATTAGAGCCGTCAAATTTTAATGCTGCCGCCAAGCGTGCTCATCTGGCGATTGGCAAAGTGCGTTGGGTTGGCGAACTACTCGCCGCAATCGTCACCGAGCGCCCCGACCAGGGCGAAGATGCGATTGAACGCGCCGTGATTGATTACGAAACTCTCGAACCGCTAATTGATCTCGAACAAGCGATGAACAGCAAGACGCTGCTCTACGAAGAATGCGGCACGAACGTAGTTATGGGTACCGTCGAAATGGGCATGCCCGACAACACAGGTGACGAGTTATTCAAAGACTGTGAAGTCGTCGTTAGTGGTCGTTTCATGAACCAACGAGTCGCGCCATGCCCGCTTGAAGCGCGCGGTTCAGCAGCAACCTGGATCGATGGCCGATTGCACCAATGGATCTCAACTCAACATGCTCAAGGCGTGCGTAACGAAGTTGCCAAAGCCAACAAGATTGACGCCGAGAAAATTCGCATCATTACACCAGATGTGGGTGGCGGATTTGGTGCAAAGATCAGCGCATACTCCGAAGAACTATTGCTTGGCAATATTTCAAAACATGTCGGCAAACCAGTGCGTTGGCGTGAAACGCGAAGTGAATCAATGATCAGTTTGGGTCACGGTCGTGCTCAATTGCAATACATCACAATCGGCGGCACAAAAGCAGGTCGTGTTACTGCATATCAGTTGAATGCAATTCAAGACTCTGGTGGTTGGGTCGAGGTTGGCACAGTACTCGCCCCGTTTATGACTCGCCCAATGTCGCAGGGCGTTTATGACATTGAAAAAATGGAATGCCGAACGACTTCTGTTGTTACAAATACGACACCAATTGTCGCCTACCGTGGCGCTGGTCGACCAGAAGCCACCGCTGCGATCGAACGCGCGATGGATCTCTTTGCTGCCGAGATCGGCAAAGACCCTGCCGAAGTTCGCCGCCTGAACCTGATTCCAAAATTTATGCAGACACATAAAACCAAAATCGGTCATACATATGATGTCGGTGACTACGAGGCTGCACTCGACAAAGCAATGGCTGTCGCGAAATATTCTGAAGCACGCGCCGAACAAGCCGAGCGCCGCAAACGTGGCGACAAAGTGCAACTCGGTATCGGCGTAAGCGTCTATGTCGAGATAACCGGTGGCGTCGACCCGATGCAAGAACACGCCAAGATAAATATTTTGCCAAACGGACGAGCAGTCGTCTACACGGGCACTTCACCGCACGGCCAAGGACATGTCACTTCGTGGGCGATGATCGCTAGCAGCGAAACTGGTATCGACATCGCTGATATCGACGTGGTCTGGGGCGACACCGATCTTGTGCCGAGTGGCGGCGGCACGATGGGTTCGCGTTCGCTGCAACAAGGTGGCGCTGCAGTGCAAAAAGTTTCGATTGAGTTAGTCGACCAAGCGCGCAAACTTGCGGCTCAACTGCTTGAAGCAAACGAAAGCGACATCGTGCTCGATAAGTCGACTGGCGCTTTTCATGTTGCTGGCACACCATCGATTTCTAAATCTTGGTCTGATGTCGCGAAAACCGTTGATGCAAAATCGGGCATGACTCACGACGGTATTTTCGTCGCGAATTCGGCGACTTTTCCGTTTGGCGCGCATATCGCCATTGTCGAAGTCGACACCGAAACGGGTCAAGTGAAACACCGTCGTCACATCGCCTGCGATGACGCCGGCAAAGTAGTTAATCCGTTGATACTTGACGGTCAAATTCACGGTGGTATCGCCCAAGGCACAGCCCAAGCATTGCTTGAAGAGTTTCGTTACGACAGCGACGGCAACCCGTTGACAACTAATTTCGCCGACTACACATTTATTTCAGCCGTCGAATTGCCAAGCATTGAAGTCATCCACATGGAGACGCCGACGTTTGTTAATCCACTTGGAGCGAAAGGCATCGGTGAGTCAGGCACGATTGGCTCAACGCCTGCAGTGCAATCTGCTGTGATTGACGCACTATTGCATTTAGGCGTTCGTCACATTGATATGCCGACAACGCCAGAGCGTGTGTGGTCTGCAATTGAATCAGTCTCTGCTTAATTTTTTCGCACCTTAACTGAGTAATCTATTCAAGTGAGCAACTCGCCAATCGTCGCCGAAAATTTGGTGCGTCACTTCGGTGATGTACATGCGGTCAAGGGCATCAATTTAGAAATCAAAGCGGGCGAAGTTTTTGGTTTTCTTGGGCCCAACGGCGCAGGCAAAAGCACTGCTGTACGCATGTTGACAACTTTGTTGCGACCAACTTCGGGCACTGCTCGCGTCGCTGGTTTTGACGTCGTCACCCAAGCCGACCAAGTGCGTCGCAATATTGGTGTGGCGCTACAAGACGCAGCAATTGATCCACTTATGACGGGCGCCGAGTTGCTCGCTTTGCAAGCAGTTCTCTATGGAATTGCGTCATCGTCACTTAAAAAACGTTCTGACGAATTGCTCGAGCGAGTTGGTCTTACCGCTGCCGCGTCGCGTCGGGTTTCAACTTATTCAGGCGGCATGCGTCGCCGTCTTGACTTGGCACTCTCTTTAATTCACCAGCCAACTGTTTTGTTTTTGGATGAACCTACGACTGGTCTAGACCCGATGAGCCGACTAACACTTTGGGAAGAAGTGCGCCGCCTCAATCGCGAAGGCACGACCGTGATGTTGACGACACAATATCTTGAAGAAGCCGATCAACTCGCCGATCGAATAGCAATCATTGATCACGGCAAAATTGTGCGCGAAGGCAAACCTGCCGAGTTGAAAGCAAGCGTCGGCGCGCCAACTCTGATCATCAATACCAACATTGACCAAGCCGAAAAAGCCAAGGCTGTGCTCGCCACTTTTGGCGATTTACGACCTGGTGCAGAAGGTGCGCTCGGTGTCGGTCTTCGCGGCGGCGCATCACAAGTAACAGAAGTCGTGCGCAAACTTGACGAAGCGGGTGTGCACGTGCAACACCTCGAAATCAACGAACCAAGTTTGGATGATGTTTTTGCCGAAGCCACCGGTTATCGACTTGAAGGTGCAGACAACGCACCGCCTGCTGGTGACAACGGCGGTGAAGAGCCTAAAAAGAAAAAACGACGAGGGCGAAAGTGAGCGGTGCTGCCACGCTTGCCAATGATGTGTCGGTACAACGCTCGACATCTGCCGCACTTCGCCAAACTTTTGCCCTAGCCAAGCGCTCGACGCTCGAACTTTTTCGCCAGCCGGCGCTAGTTGTGCCGAGCATCGTGTTTCCGTTGTTTTTTTCGTTTTTGGGCAACTCATCATTTGGCAAAACAACTTCGTTGCCTGGGTTTCCAAAAGTCAACTCGTATCTACAGTTTCAACTCGCTGGCACGATCACCCAAGGTGTGTTGTTTGGCTCTGTAACTGGTGCCGCTGCACTTGCAACAGACATTGAAAATGGCTTCTTTGATCGCCTATTGGCGTCGCCAACTTCACGGCTTTCGATTTTGTTTGGACGAATCGCGGGAAGCGTTTTGTTTGGCGCACTTGAAACTGCCGTTTTCGTGTTGGTGCTGTTGCCGTTTGGCGCCGATGTTTCGGCAGGAGTGCCGGGCATCATCGCGATGATCATCAGCGGTGCATTGATCGCTCTAGCCGTCGGTGCTTTAATGTCATCAGTTGCGCTTAAAACCGGCTCGTCAGAGGCCGTACAAGGCACGTTTCCATTGCTGTTTATCTTGTTGTTTTTCTCAAGTGCGTTCTTTCCACGCGAAACAATGAGCGGAACATATAAAACTATTGCCGGCTTAAACCCGATTTCACATTTAGTTGAAGGTCTTCGCGCACTCTCACTTGAAGGTTTCAGCGTTTCAGCAACTGCGCGAGCAATCTTGGTGCCGCTTGCTATTGCAATCGTTGCTTTGTACATCGCAAGCCGACAACTCAATGCCCGACTTCGAGCAAACTAACGATGAGCACCAACGCAAACACTGTTTCGACATCGTTGTCGACGCAAGATATGCATTCGACCACGATGCGCAGTTCATGGCAACTCGTCAAGCGCGGATTAATCAATACTCGGCGACTGCCGTCGGCGTTTATTCCGACACTCGCCATGCCGATCTTCAACATGCTCTCTTTTTCTGGCACTTTTTTTGCACTAACAAAACTGCCGGGCTTTCCAACAGATCGCTCAGTCAATTGGTTCATGCCACTCGGTCTGGCGATGGGTGCAGCGTTCAGCGGTGTCGGGCTCGGGTTCTCACTTATCCGCGATCTTGAAAATGGTTTCTATGATCGCTTGCGAATGTCGCCGACATCACGTGCATCGCTGATTGTCGGACCAATTCTCGCCACATGGATTCGCGTCACGCTCGTAACCTTGGTCGTGTTCGGCGCCGGCACGATGCTTGGTGCGCGGCCAACAGCAGGAATGATGAGTTATGTCTGTTCGTGGATTGCGGCAATTGGTATCTCTACTATTGGCGCCGGCTGGGGTTTAGGTCTCGCCTACAGATTTCAAGACATGCGTGGAGCGGCGATCATGCAGATGTCAATTTTCTTGACGATGTTTTTGTCGACCGCACAAGTGCCTCTTTATGTAATGACAGGTTGGCTACACACGGTTGCGCGCATTAATCCGGTCACAAATATTTTTCGCCTTTCACGATCGGGCTGGGTCAATGCCAACGACCCCGGGTATATGAGTTGGTCAAACAGTTACGGCGGCTTGATCGCCATCGTCGCATTAAGCGCTTTGACGCTGATTTTCGCCTTACGTAGCCTGCAAAAGCTAGACAATTAATCAAATTTGTGCGGTCGTGCCCTGTGAGGGCATGATTATCGGCAGGGGTAAGTGTTCGGCAATGGCGCCGAACTAGATATGGGGGGTTGAAGATGAAAGTTTCAATCACGGTCAACGGTAAAGAACATCATGGCGATGTTGAGCCAAGAACTTTGCTGGTGCATTACATCCGCGAGGTGATCGGGCTAACCGGCACAAATGTCGGTTGCGACACATCAAGTTGCGGTGCGTGCACGATTCACCTTGATGGTGAAGCGGCAAAAAGTTGCACCATCTTGGCGGTGCAAGCAGACGGTGCAAGCGTCACGACTATCGAAGGCTTGGCTTAGGATGGCGTGATGCATCCGATGCAAACTGCGTTCATGGAGAACCACGGCCTGCAGTGCGGTTACTGCACACCAGGAATGGTGATGGCTGCAATTGGTTTGTTGAACGAAAACCCCAAGCCGACCGAAGAAGAGGTTCGCATGGGTCTTGAAGGCAACTTGTGTCGTTGCACCGGTTATCACAACATCGTTAAATCAGTGCTCGCTGCTGCGGGCACAAAGTAAAGGGGGCGCGAAATGACTATCACAGAAAACAAACCAACCAACATCATCGGCACGAGGTTGTTGCGTCGTGAAGACCCACCGCTATTGACGGGCGAAGCAAAATTCACAAATGATTTGAATATTCCTGGTGCGTTGCATTTGTCAGTTTTGCGATCACCTTATGCACACGCAAAAATTAAATCAATTGATGTTTCGGCTGCGTTGAAAATTGCAGGTGTCATTGCCATCTACACCGGCAAAGATTTACAGTCGGCATGGGCAGCGCCGATGCCGTGCGCATGGCCAGTAACCACAGACATGAAGAATCCGCCGCACTATCCGCTGGCAAGCGACAAAGTCAACTATGTCGGCGACGGCGTTGCTGCAGTGTTGGCCACAAATGAAACTGCCTCGCGCGACGCACTTGATGCAATCGATGTCGAGTACGAGCCACTGAAA
>CAXNFV010000036.1:0-7275 GCA_964201675.1 Ilumatobacteraceae bacterium
CTGTTGAAGACACAGCTAAGACAATCGCCAAACTTATGGGCGTCGATCTGAAACTTGCCAACGACAAACAACGTGATCGACCTAAAAATTCTGAAGTTGAAAGACTGCACGCTTCAATTGAAAAAGCCGAAAAGCTTCTGAAATGGAAGCCTTCATTGGATGGTGCCAATGGATTCAAAATCGGATTGCAACGAACGATCGATTGGTTCTCAGACCCGAATAACTTGTCGCGCTACAAGGCAGATCGATACAACATTTAAATAAATGACAAATCACGACCTGCCGACACGAGAATTTCTTGAAGTACTAACTTCCGTATTGGGACCAGTCGAAAAATCAACGATCGCTCTGCACGAGCCAAGCATCGGCCCGCATGAACACCAAATGGTTGCCGAGTGTTTGTCATCTGGTTGGGTTTCATCAGTCGGTGAGTTCATCACTCGTTTTGAAAATCAACTGTCAAAAATAACTGGTGCCGCACACGTAATCGCGATTGTTAACGGCACTTGCGCACTTCATCTTGCTTTGCACTCGGTGGGCATCAAACCTGGCGACGAAGTGATTATCCCTTCACTAAGTTTTGTCGCCACGGCCAATGCGGTCGCACATTGTGGTGCAACCCCGCACTTTGCCGATAGTGATCCGGTGACTCTGGGGTTAGATCCAATTGCTTTGCGAAAGTACCTTGCATCAGCGACGACTAAACAAGGCGATGATCTGATAAACACAAAAACGGGTCGACGCATCGGCGCAGTTGTGCCAATGCATACATTTGGGCACCCAATGCAGATTGAAGAACTTATTTTGGTTGCCAAAGAATTCGGTTTGCCGATTGTTGAAGACGCAGCCGAGTCACTAGGAAGTTACGTCGGAAAAAAACACACCGGCACATTTGGTGCTTGCGGAGTCTTAAGTTTCAACGGCAACAAGACCATCACGACTGGTGGTGGTGGTGCAATTCTTACCAACGACGAACTGCTCGCTAAAAAAATTCGCCATCTTGCAACAACCGCGAAACTCGCCCACGAATGGGAGTTCATGCATGATGAAACTGCCTGGAACTATCGCATGCCAAATTTAAATGCCGCTCTTGGTTGTGCTCAACTCGATCGTTTGGAAGAATTTTTACGCAACAAGCGAAACCTCGCCAATAAATACAACATTGCGCTGAAAAATTCTGAATCTCTTCAATTTGTGGGTGAGCCAAACAAAACAACATCTAATTATTGGCTTAATACTGTTCGACTCGTGAAACCAAACTTGCAGATTCGAAATGATCTGCTCGCGGCTTCGCGCGCAAAAGGTTACCTATGTCGCCCCGCATGGAACCTTCTGCATCAACTTCCAATGTACGAAAACTCGCCTCGTGCAGAATTGCCAGTAGCGCAAATGCTTCTTAGCTCATTGATCAATGTGCCAAGTAGCGCGAACTTAGGGTTATGAGTTCAAACCGAAAAATCTGTGTGGTTACCGGAACTCGCGCCGAGTATGGACTGCTCGCGCCCTTGATGACATTACTTAAGCAGGATTCAGAGATTGATTTTCAACTTGTCATCACTGGTGCACACTTATCAGCCCAGCACGGTTCAACAATTAAATTCATTGAACAAGATGGGTTCATCGCTGATGCATTGGTGGATATTGAACTTGCTGACGATTCAGTTCTTGAAACCGCCCACGCGTTGGGTCGGGCGACATCACGACTCGCCGATGCTTTTGCAAAACTAAAACCAGATCTTGTCGTCGTATTGGGCGACAGATATGAAATTCTCGGTGCGGCCCAAGCGGCACTGATTTTAGGTATTCCGATCGCACATATTCACGGTGGAGAAGTAACCACGGGTGCATTTGACGACAGCATCAGACATGCGATTACAAAAATGTCCAATCTTCATTTTTGCGCGGCGCAAGAATATCAACGCAGGTTGATTCAACTAGGTGAGTCGCCCGAGACGGTGTTCAATGTTGGAGCACTCGGAGTTGATGCTTTACTGAATCTCCAAAAAATGACAAGAGATGAACTGGCATCTGTAGTTGGTGTTGAACTTCAACGAGAATTATTGCTGGTAACAGTTCACCCGACTACTCGAAGCGAAATGTCGACGACTGCAGAAGTCACCGAGTTGTTGACCGCACTCGATCATTTTGCACAAGCGACAATCGTGTTTACGGGTGTAAATGCCGACCCAGGGTATAAATATCTAAGTGACGCGATAACCAAATTTGTAATGCGTGAGCCAAAGCGACGAGTTCTGCACAATTCACTCGGTCAAAAAAACTATCTGAACTTAATGAAGGTTGCCGATGTTGTTATCGGAAACTCCTCAAGCGGAATCATCGAAGCTCCCGCACTTCATGTACCGACTGTAAACATAGGTGCACGTCAAGATGGTCGGCTTCGTGCTGATTCGATTATTGATTGCAAATTTGGTCATAACGAAATTCGCACCGCCATTGAGACGGCACTTTCACCTTTATGGAAGTCGCGTTGTCATGAGACGGCAGGCAAATACGGCTCTGGCAACACGGCAAAAAGCATCGCCGATACGCTGAAGAATACAAAGTTGACAACACACAAAATATTCTTTGACAATTTTTAATGACAAATACGCCCCGCACATTTATAATTGCCGAAGCAGGCGTGAACCATAACGGTTCAATTGAACTTGCTCGTAATCTGGTCGACGCCGCAGTCGCCGCTAAGGCAGACGCCGTTAAATTTCAATCGTTCATAGCCAGTTCAATAGTTACAACCGGTGCCAAAAAAGCCGAATACCAAATAGCCCAGACCGGTAGCCAAGAATCGCAACTAGAGATGCTGCAACGCCTTGAGTTGTCGCACGCCCAGCAACGCGAACTATTCGAGTATTGCAAAACAAATAAAATTGAGTTTCTCTCGACTCCATTTGATAGCCAAAGCCTTCAATTTTTAATTTCTGATCTTGAACTTTCAACAATTAAAATCGGGTCAGGAGAATTGACAAACGCACCATTTTTGTTAGAAGTTGCAAGGTGTACTGACAAATTAATTCTTTCAACAGGTATGAGCACGATGGACGAAATTGAATTGGCTCTCGGAGTCATCACTTTTGGCATGACCATTGACAAAACTTCAAAACCATCAATCACTGCCTGCAAAAATGCTCTGTCTAGCGATGCGGGAAGACATGCCTTGCGTCAACGGGTCATACTTTTGCATTGCACCACTGATTACCCAACTTCACCCATTGATATCAATCTTCGAGCAATGGTTACTCTGCGCGAAAAATTTGATTGTGAAGTCGGTTTATCTGACCACTCGGTTGGCACACATGTTGCCGTTGGTGCAGTCGCGATGGGTGCAACAGTTATTGAAAAACACCTCACGACTAGTCGCGATTTGGTTGGTCCAGATCACAAGGCATCCCTAGAACCCGATGAGTTCAAGAGACTTGTCGCAAATATCCGAGACATCGAAATCGCATTCGGCAGCACGGAAAAAAACCCAACTACAAACGAGACAAAAAATCGACAGGTGGCTCGTCGAAGTATTGTCGCCAGCAGCCCAATTAAATTAGGAGATATTTTCACAACGGATAATATTTCCGTCAAACGACCTGGCACGGGCATCTCACCTTTCAAATATTGGGATCTGCTGGGAACAAAGTCCACTCGCGATATCGCCGAAAACGAATTGATCTAGCAAATGCCGACGCAGAGATATTTAATTGCATGTGGTGGTCACGGTCGAGTTGTACTTGACGCACTACTTGCCACAGGCAAAAAAGTTGATGGAATCATCGATGCGCAACTTGAACCTGGCAGTCTGATTTTTGGTGTGCCTGTTGTCGGCACGGATGATTACATTGAAACGCTTGACCCAAAAAAAACCGAATTAATTAATGGCCTTGGATCAACTAAGAACACCCAAGCACGTCAAGAAATTTATAATCGTTGGACCAAAATTGGTTTCAAATTTGTTGGTGTCCAGCATTCATCGGCGACAATTGGCGCAGAATGCGAAATCGCGGAGAGCACACAAATCATGGCGGGAGCGGTATTACAAAACAGAGTAAGCACCGGCGAGAATTGTGTTGTCAACACTCGGGCATCCGTTGATCACGATGTGGCAATCGCCGATCATGTGGTTATCTCTCCAGGAGCAGTTATCTCAGGTGGAGTGAAAATTGGATACGGCTCACTAATCGGTGCGGGGGCAGTAATCATTCAAGGCGTGAAGATTGGAAATAACTGCGTCGTTGGTGCTGGTGCAGTTGTTCGTCACAATGTCAACGATTCAGTGACCGTAGTTGGGAACCCGGCAACTCAATTAGAATAGATTCAATGTCTAGTTGGCGAGATGCGCTCGTATCGAGTTCGATGACACTTCGTCAAACAATTGAAGCGATTACCGCCGGAAATCTGCAGATCGCCCTTGTCGTGGACGCTGAAAACAAACTTCTTGGCACGATCACTGACGGAGATATTCGCAAGGCCATCTTGGCAGGCAAAGGTCTCGAGATCACCGCGGCTGAGGCAATGCGCATAAATCCGGCAACAAGCGCCGCGTCTGCGCCACGGGCAGCGATTCTCAAAGTGATGCGCGAACGAAGAATTCACCAAATGCCACTTGTTGACGAATCAGGCAAAGTCGTTGACGTCTTAACCGTTGACGACATCATTGGCGCGAAACAAAAATCAAATGCCGTCGTAATTATGGCTGGCGGATTGGGTACTCGTTTGTACCCACTTACGCAAGACACACCTAAACCAATGCTGAAAATTGGCGGCAAACCAATTCTTGAAACAATAATTCAATCATTTATCGATCAGGGGTATATAAATTTTTTCATTTCACTAAATTACAAAGCCGAAATAATCTCTGATTACTTCGGCGATGGTGCACGCTTGGGCGCATCGATTACATATTTGCATGAGACAACTCGACTTGGCACTGCTGGTGGGCTCTCACTTCTGCCAAGCAATATTGATTGTCCAGTGATCGTGATGAACGGTGATTTGCTGACGCGTGTTTCAGTTGACTCATTGCTTGATTTTCATGAGCGCGAAAATGCCATCGCAACCATGGTCGTGCGAGAAGACAACTACCAAATACCATTCGGCGTTGTTGAAGTTGATGGCACTCAGATAGTCGGTGTTACAGAAAAACCGACTCAAAGACATTTAGTTAATGCTGGGATCTATGTGATCAGCGCAAAAGGACTCGAAGGTATCCCGACTGATACTTATTACGACATGCCGACGCACTTTACAAAACTTGCTTCGCATGGTCATCGGACTGCTGCATTTCCACTTCACGAATATTGGGTTGACATTGGCCGTCTTGACGAACTTGAACGAGCGCAACGCGAATGGCCTAGGGAAGTTCAGTGAAGATCGCCGTAATTGGCGCCGGATCCATCGGTTCAAGACATACCCGAATTCTTCAAGACCTGAATCACGAAGTGGTCATAGTTTCGCGCCATGTAGATAGTCAACTCGGCACAGTGAAATACAAATCGATTTCAGACGCGTTGAAAAACGAGCAATTTGAATATGTTGTGGTTGCCAGCAAAACCTCACAGCACATAAATGATCTCAACGAACTTTGCAGTGCGAAATTTGCAGGCAGGGTGTTAATCGAAAAACCTCTTTTTGCTTCAAGTCAAAGAGTCGCTAGAAATAACTTCGAGTTTGCTGGCGTTGGTTACAACCTTCGCTTTCACCCCGCAGTTTTGTGGTTACAAGACGTGTTGCCACGACTTGGCAAGATCTCCTCGGCAAATTTTTATGTCGGGCAATATCTACCGACGTGGCGCGACAATAACGACTACCGCGCTTCAAGTTCGGCGAAAGCCACAAGCGGCGGCGGAGTTTTGCGCGACCTCAGCCACGAAATCGACCTGGCCCAATACTTCTTCGGCGATTGGACTCACTTGACTGCATGCGGAGGCAAATTCAGCAACCTCGAAATTGAAACAGACGATACATTTTCGATTCTGATGAAAACCAAAATCTGTAGTGCTTTATCAATTCAGTTGAATTATCTTGATCGAATCAAACAACGAAACATCACGATCAATGGCGACAACGGGACGATTAACGTTGATCTGATCGCAGGAACAACGCAATTTAATGAGACAACACAAACATTTAAACTTGAGCCAGATCAGACCTACTTGGCCGAACACACCGCGATGATCGAAAAAGATGCAACCACGCTGTGCACATTTGATGAGGCACTTGCAGTCGTCGAAACGATCGGCGCGATAGAAAAAGCATCAGAAAAACAAAAATGGGTCAACCGATGAAAATTCTCTGCACGATTTGTGCGCGCGCTGGTTCTAAAGGTGTTGCCAATAAAAACTTGCGCCTGATCAATGGACTGCCACTAATTGCCTATTCGTTGCGACAGGCCGTTGAGTCCAAACTATTTTCACAGATTGCCGTTAGCAGTGACAGCCCAGAAATTCGTGATACGGCGCTGGCTCACGGAGCAACCTTTGTTGTCGATCGTCCCGTAGAAATGGCTTCAGATACGGCGCCAAAACTTCCAGCGATTAGACACTGTGTTGAAACGACTGAAAAAGAATTTGGTCAATTTGATGTCATCATTGACTTAGATGCGACTGCCCCGCTTCGTATTGCTGCAGACATCATCGGTGCATTGGAACTTCTGAAACAAACCAATGCCGAAAATGTCATCACCGGCACACCGGCACATAGATCACCTTATTTCAATCTTGTTGAACAGGACGAAAATGGTGTCGTTCATCTCTCAAAGCCTCTAAAAGATGTTGTTACGCGTCGTCAAGATTCTCCAAAATGTTTTGACATGAACGCATCAATTTATGTTTGGCGGCGTGAAGCGCTTTTAAACAACCCAAGTTTGTTCGTCTCTAGTACTCGCCTTTTTGAGATGCCCCGCGAACGCTCTTTAGATATCGATTCTCAGGCAGATTTTGAAATGGTTGAATGGATGATGTTGAAAGGCTCAGCCAAGTGACGAATACCCAAACTTCAGATCTCTTTAGCCTCAGTGGCAAAGTTGTTTTGGTCACGGGCGGTGCCGGACTACTCGGTCAAGTTTTTTGCCTGGCGTTTGCCGACAGCGGAGCCCAGGTTGCAGTTGTTGATATTGATCAGACTGCTGCGATTTCAGTGGCTGGTACCATCTCTAAAAAGTCTGGTCAAAAAGTTTCTGGCTTTGGCTGCGATATAACTTCACCAGAATCTGTCGCGCAAATGGTCGCAACAGTCGTCAATGATTTCGGTCGAATCGACGTTCTAGTTAAC
>CAXNFV010000037.1:0-7193 GCA_964201675.1 Ilumatobacteraceae bacterium
CTGGGTTTGATTTGTTCAAGTTTGTCAAAAACTTTGGGTGATAAAACATAACGACCGATGATCACGATGTCGCTGACTGCATCTGCTGGTTTTGGTTTTTCAACAACTTGCGAAATTTCGACTGAAGACACATCGCCAATTGTCGTGTCGGCGACTTTGACATTGCCATAACTCGAGACTTCGCTAACCGCTACTTGTTTTAATCCAATGCTGCTTTTGCCGGATTTTTCATAGAGCGCCACAAGTTGTCTGGTCAAAGAAGCGTCACCCATTATTTCATCGGGCAACATCACCACAAACGGTTCGTCGCCCACTGCTTGACGCGCACAACTGACCGCGTGACCTAAACCCAACGGCGAATCTTGATATACGACGCTGACCGCGACTTTGTCGGTGCTGGCGGTAGATGCATAGTTCTCGATGGATGGCTTAGATCGACTTGTGACGATAACGACGTGAGTGCAGCCCGCTTGCGCCGCCTCGTCAATCACAAACTGCAGTGCTGGTGTGTCATATATAGGTAGCAATTCTTTGGGTGTGGCGCGTGTCGCGGGCAAGAAGCGTGTGCCCATTCCGGCTGCGGGAATAACAGCAGTGCGTACAGCCACAGACACATCCTAGAATCAAAAGCCCTATGCCAACTTATGTTTACAAGTTCATTGACACTGGTGAGACCATCGAGATCTATCAGGCATTCAGCGATGATGCGTTGACCGAGGCCTCGCACCCATCAGATGGCACGATGCGCCCAGTAAAAAAAGTATTCACGCCTGTTGGTGTCACTTTTAAAGGTGGTGGTTTCTACAAAAACGACAGCGCTGCGAGTTCGAAATCCAGCGGTAATTCAACTAACTCATCGGCTAGCTCATCGGTTAGTTCATCGGCTAGCACTTCAAATAGCGAAACCAAAAGTGGTTCAGGTGACGCAAGTTCAGAAAAGTCTGCAAACAAAACCGAAACCAAGAGCGAGACGAAAAGCGAAACAAAAAGCGAAGCGAAAACCGAAACGAAAACTAGCCCAGCCAAAAGCGAATAATCCGCACACATGGCCTCTAGCCATGCAAACAAAACTAATTGATCAGTGGTACGCGCTGTGTCGAGACGCTTCGCGACAACGACTCGTAATCATCTCGCTGTCTATTTTAAGCACACTGATTTATTTGGTGACTGCGCTCGGCTTTACATCTAGTTCAGGTGCGACAATAACCCAAGATATCCGCCATGAAATACCTGCAGGGTTTCGGGCAGTGGCGATGCAGAGTGTTGGGCCGTTGCCAGATGTTCGCGCGGGCGATTTTGTTGACGTAATAATTGATGCAACAGTTGCGCTTGATCGCGTGTTGGTGATCGATGTGTTATTACAACCGAGCCGATCAGAAACTATTGTGCTCGCTATACCGGTCGCAAGCGCACCAAAAATCGCTGATGCCGCCGCACTTGGCATCGTCGCACTAGTGCTAGTTGGCTAGTGCTAGTTGGCTAGTTATCTAGTTAACGCCAGGTTGAAGCCAACGCCAACAACACGCCGACTCCGATGATGCAGCGATAAAACACGTAAGGCGCAAAAGTTTTTGTGCGCACCAGACGAATCATTGACCACATCGCTATCCAACCCGAGACTCCCGCGACGACGATTCCGACAAGCATTGGCACGAGCAAACCTTCTGGTATTCCATCGCGCACAAGTTTTGCGAGTTTGAAAACTACTGCCCCCGAGATAATCGGCACACTCATTAAAAAAGACAAACGTGCCGCCGCATCGCGCGAATATCCAGAAAGTCGAGCCGCAGTAATTGTGATTCCACTGCGCGAAGTGCCAGGGTTCAGCGCAAGTACTTGTGCTGCGCCAATCACAAGAGCATTGCGCAGCGTAAGTGAATCAACCGTTCGTATATGGCTTTTTGCCGTTGCCCGACGATCAGCCCAAATGAGTACAACACCAAAAATAATCAGACTCACACCAATTAAGGCAGGGCTGCCAAGTTTCTCGGTGATTTTTTCTTCAAACGCCGCACCGACGATGCCCGCGGGCACGGCGGATAACACCAACAACCACGCTCGTCGCCCTGCATTTGTTGCTGGCTGCTTTCGGTTGAAAATTAATTGCGTTCCTTGCGTTACATAAACGATCAAATCTTTGCGCAGATAAATCAAAACAGCAGCCAGTGTGCCCAAATGCAACGCCGTGTCGAAAGCCTTGGCGGTTGCTTGAGAGTCGTAGTCGTTCCAACCAAATATCCAAGGAACGATCACCAAGTGACCACTTGAAGAAATTGGTAAAAATTCGGTTAGCCCTTGCACGATGCCCAGCACGATTGCGTGCAGGATCGACATATATCTATGCGCCGCTCATCATCACATCGCTGATAACCAGTGAGAGTCCAACTGCTCGCATTGGTAGCCAGTCAATATCATTGCCCAAATCAACGATGTTCAACAACATTTTTTGCAAGGTCGATGCAATCGTAAATTCGCGAATCGGAGCCCCGAGTGTTCCGTTGTTGATCACAATGCCAGACGCACCAGTCGAGAAATCTCCCGAGATCGTGTTCACTCCGCTGTGCATTCCTGAGACATCTTGAATCAGTACGCCATCGGTGATGCCGCTAATCAATTCTGCTTGAGACTTCGTACCCGGTTGGACTTGCATCGCAAGACAACCAACACCTGGCGAACCGGCAAAACCACCACGAGTTGCATTGCCGGTGCTTTTGGTGTTCATCCGCCGAGCGCTGTAACTCGAATGCACAAATTTTTTGAGTACACCATTTTCAATCAACACATTTCGTCGAGCCGCCAAGCCCTCACCGTCAATATCTGTTGCCGTGTAGGCAAGCGGATTAGTCGGGTCATCGACAAGAGTGAACTTCGAACTGGCCACCTGCTGGTTGAGGCGATCAGCAAACAAACTTCTACCTTTCGCCAAACTCTCGCCGTTTAAAACACTTGACAAAATACTGACGAATTGCGAAGTGACATATGGGTCAAGCACTATCGTCACAAGTTTGCTGGCCGGCTTCGTTGCGCCCAACAATCGCGTGGCGCGATCGGCTGCATCATGTGCGGCTTTGTTGAGATCAAACTCTTTTGGCGAGTCGCCAACCGAGAATCCAAATCCGGTCAGTGACTCATCACCGTCATCTGCCAAAGTTGACACAGAGACGTAACACGAGTTTCCTCGACCACTTTCGCGAATGCCAGTTGTCGTGGCGACAGCGGTTTCGCCCCAGCCGTCTTCATAATTTGCTTCTTCGGCACGCACACGTGCATCGGCAGCCAAAGTTAGTTTCTCTAGTTCTTTCGTGATTGAAATCTTTTTGTCAGTCGGATAATTTGCAAGTTCTTCATCCCAGAACTTTTGTGGAATCTGTGCGACGCCATCAGGCTCGGCAAGCCCTGCCCACTCATCTAAAGTGCCAAATTGAACATTGTCGCGTGCTTCTGCCAAAACCTCAGTGATCGCATCGTTCTCGAGTGTGCCCGCGTAGGCAAAACCTGTACGACCATCCTTAATAACTCGAATACCGATGCCCTCGCTTTGCGCTGAAACAAAATGTTCAACTTCGCCTTCATAGACACGCACGGAGGTTTCGCCACCCCGAGAAACATATGCTTCGATTTGTTCGCCAGGTTTTGCTTTACCAACTATCGAGTCGGCAAGTTTTTGCAATTCGGGCACCCCAACACTCATGCTGCAGTGCCACCAATTGTCAATGAACGCACACGCAGTGTTGGTTGGCCGTCACCAACTGGCACGCCTTGACCGTCTTTGCCACACATGCCCGGGTTGCCCATCGCAAAATCGTTGCCAAGCAAATCAATATCCTTTAAAACTTCCGGGCCGTTGCCGATTAAGTTGCTCTCGCGAAGTGGTTCGGTGATTTCACCGTTCTCAATCAAGTAGGCCTCAGCCATTCCGAAAACAAAATCACCGCTGGCTGTGTCGACTTGCCCACCACCAAGTTTGGCGATATAAACGCCATGCTTCGTGTCGCGCACAATGTCATCAGGATCAAGCGTGCCGTTAAGAACGAATGTATTTGTCATTCGCACCATCGGTAAGTGCTGATAACTCTGGCGGCGGCCGTTGCCACTTTGCGCGCGACCTTCTTTGCGTGCGCGCCGATAATCCCACATGTAATCAGTAAGAACGCCGTCTTGGATCAAAGTGTTGCGCTGTGATGGATGACCCTCGTCATCAATACCAATCGCGCCCCACTCTGCGGTCATCGTGCCGTCATCAACAAGAGTCACCAGTGGCGATGCGACGAGTTCACCCATCTTGCCGCGATACACACTTGCGCTCTTACCAACCAAGTCGGCTTCGAGCCCGTGCCCACATGCCTCGTGAAACAAAACACCTCCACTACCGCGCTTGATCACAACTGGCATCGCACCCGATGGCGCAGGTCGTGCCGAAAGTTTTGTCACTGCCTGTTTGGCGGCACGAATCGCCAACTCTTCAACATCATTTTCATCGAACAACTCAAAACCAATCGTGTGGCCAAGTGAGTCATAACCAGTTTGCATGCCGCCATCACCGGTTGCGACGACACTGACTCGCAGAAGTGTGCGCACTTGATCGTCGGCGCTCAACACTCCGTTGCTGTTGGCAACCAAAATTCGACGAAGCGAATCGCCGTAGCCGGCTGAAACCTGCACGATCGCCGAATTGACCGCGCGTGCTGCAGCATCGGCACGCTTCAACAGGTCAACTTTGCGAGATTTTTCTACACCATCTGGAGAAATCTTTACTGTATTCACGGCATGTCTCAATTCGGCACCGAGTTGTACTTTGTTCACTCCGCCCCCACCTTGCTTGGCGGCAACCGCAGCGGCTTCGGCGGCGGCTAATAATCCACGCTCTGAGAGATCAGACGTATGAGCGAAACCAGTCGTCTCGCCAGCCACGACACGAATGCCCGCACCACGATCGCGACCCGATGTAACTTGCTCGACTTTGCCGTCATCAAGGCCTGCCGAGGTGGATCGCTTGTCCTCTATATATACCTCTGCGAACTCGGCGCCCGTACTGCGACCTTTGGCCAGCACACGCTCTAAAACATCGGAAGCAACTAGCGGTTCTGCAGTTTGAGTTTTTGCCATTTTCACAGTTTAGACGCGTTGGTGTCGTTGAGAGTTGTCGTGAGCCGTAATCTTTATTCGTGGATAACACGAGCGCCGACGAAAGCACAACGGTCAGCACAATGGTAAGCACAGCAAAAAAGTCTGGGCGTCGCCCCTCGTTGCCAATCGATTTCGAACACCGCATGATCTGGTGGAAGGAAGCGATAATCTTCGGCATTTTTTATTTGGTTTATACACTTATTCGCAATCAATTTGGTTCGACCCTGGTCGATGGAGTTTCTGTGCCGAACCACTCGTTCACAAATGCGATTCGAGTAATTCGTTTTGAACGTTGGATCGGTTTATATCACGAAGAAACTTTGCAAGATTGGTTCTTGCCGCATGTCTGGCTAATCAAAACAATGAATGTCTATTACGGCACTGCGCATTTTTTCGTGACACTCGGCGTTTTTGTCGCGCTCTACAAACTTCGGCCTTCGGTTTTTGGTCAGTGGAGAAACACGCTTGCCGTCATGACTGCCTTGGCGATTATCGGCTTTTCGTTTTTTCCACTTATGCCACCAAGATTGCTCGACGCCCCATGCCCAGACGCCGGCTACGGTGCAGCCTGTATCGAAAGCGAATATCGAAACTTCAACGACGCGGAAAATTTCGGGTTCGTCGACACGATTAAAGAGTTTGGCGGACCGTGGGCGTTCGATCGTGGCCCTGGCAGCAAACTCTCCAATCAATATGCAGCGATGCCATCTCTGCACATCGGTTGGGCAACTTGGTGCGCGTTCGGGTTGTGGCCAATTGCCCGAAAATTGTGGATGCGTTTGGCACTTCTGATTTATCCCTGTGTCACGACTTTCTGCATCATCGTCACTGGCAACCATTTTTGGCTTGACGGCGTCGGAGGGTTACTAGTTTTCGCTGTGGCATATTTCATCGGCACTGAAATCCACTTCATGAACCACCGTCGACTTGTGACCCGACTCACCATGTCGCATCAGACTGCTCGGGACTAGCGTTAGGGGCGCTATGGCGTTATCAGACATTCGCCAACCGAGCGACCTTGCAAACTTAAGTTACGAACAACTCTCTGAGTTGTCGGGCGAAATTCGTGAGTTCATCGTTGAATCGGTTGCTAAAAACAGTGGACACCTTGGTTCTAACTTAGGTGCCGTTGAATTGACGCTCGCTCTGCATCGTGTTTTTGAATCACCACGAGACGCGATTTTATGGGACACGGGTCATCAGGCATATGTGCACAAAATAGTTACTGGTCGTCGTGGTGGATTTAGTAATTTGCGCCAAGCGGGTGGAATCTCGGGCTACCCGAGTCGCGAAGAGAGCGTTCACGACTTTATAGAGAACAGTCACGCGTCAACAGTTTTGAGTTATGCATACGGTCTCGCTGTTGCTCGAGACGCCGGTCAAACCCCAGATCGCCAACACATCGTTGCCGTGATTGGCGATGGTTCGTTAACAGGTGGTATGGCCTACGAAGCGCTCAACAATCTTGGACATTCACAACGACGCGTGATAATCGTGCTGAATGACAACGGTCGCTCTTATGCTCCGACGATTTCAAATCTCACAAGCCCAATTAATTTGGCTAGTGCGCCAAGGGCATTAGATGAAACCAATAATTTGCCTCGCCCACAAGATCGGATTACAAAAAAGCTTTCGCGAGCACTGACCGCAATTCGGATGAACCCTGTTTATGTTCGTCGTCAACGTAAATTAGAAAAGTTTTTGAATCAGTTGCCAGTCATCGGCCCACAGGCAGAGCGCGGGCTCGAAGCATTAAAAGCTGGCATCCGAGAATTTTTGCAACCAACTGCATTTTTTGAAGCCCTTGGTGTTCGTTATGTCGGACCAATTGACGGTCATGACCAACAGAGATTAGAAGAAGCATTCAACGCGGCAAAATTAAATGTCGAAGAAGGTCCTCTTGTGATTCATGTGATCACACAAAAAGGTCGTGGGTACGCGCCGGCAGAAGATGACGATGAAAAGAACTTGCATGACGCACCTATTTTCGACCCGGTAACTGGACCACCGAAATCTTTGCCAACTGGCTACACCCAAGCGTTTGCTGATGCGATAATAAAAGTTGC
>CAXNFV010000038.1:0-7192 GCA_964201675.1 Ilumatobacteraceae bacterium
TTTTCAAAAACAATGGCACAGTTAAAGTCGGAGAATCACTTGATCATATTTTGTTGAAGTGTGCAGGTTTACCGATCGGAGAGATTCATATTGAGTCAATTGATCGTGACGGCACTGGCAACGGTCTCGACCTTGAAATCCTCGAATTCATCAAACATGTCAAAGACGTGCCCCTGATACTCATGGGTGGTATTGGCAATGCTGAACACATCATTGCCGGATTGAAAGATGAACGAGTTGATGCAGTGGCTACTGGCAACTTGCTCAATTTTATGGGCGATGGTCTAGTAAGAGCAAGAGAATTAGCAATCGATGGTGGCATTAATCTCCCTAAGTTTTAATTGACAAGTAGATTTAAATAGTGGCTATTTTCCCCAAATCGCGAGTTATCAATCATGTCGAATTTCAGACCACCAATGATTCGATTTCTGCAAGATACGGTCTACCCACCACGGTAAGTTTTTGTCAACGTTGCGTCACATCAAATCAAAAACCGATCTCGGCGATTGAATTTCAACACACATCGGGCTCAGTTAAACAAGCAATTCATATTGACGATGAAAATATTTGTGATGCGTGTCGTGTTGCCGAAAAAAAATCTTTGATCGATTGGGATGCCAGGGACGCTGAATTGCGCGAACTGTGCGACAGACACCGCAGCAGCGACGGATCATACGACTGTCTTGTGCCGGGTTCGGGTGGCAAAGATAGTTTCGTTGCAGCCCACATGCTCAAATATAAATACGGTATGCACCCACTTACAGTCACGTGGGCACCACATGTTTACACCGAATGGGGTTGGCGAAACTTTCAACGTTGGATTCATGCAGGTTTTGATAATTACTTATGCACGCCCAATGGTCGCGTACATCGACTTTTGACCCGACTCGCCGTTGAAAATCTTTTTCATCCTTTTCAGGCTTTCATTCTTGGACAAAAATCTCTTGCACCCAAAATGGCCGTGTTGCACCAGATACCTTTAGTTTTTTACGGAGAGAACGAAGCCGAATATGGTAACCCAATCGGCGACGCAGACTCTGCGAAAAGATCATGGAAGTATTTTTCCGCCCCAGAGAAGTCTTCGATTCATCTGGGTGGTACTTCGATCAAAGATCTCACAACTGATTTTGGATTAGAAGATGTTGACCTGGATCCTTACCTTCCGGCGAACCCCGCAGGTTTAGAAAAACTTGGAATCGAAGTTCACTACCTCGGCTATTACGTCAAGTGGCATCCACAAAGTTGCTACTACTACTCAGTCGAGCACGGTGGTTTCGAGGCATCGCCCGAGCGCACACCGGGAACGTACAGCAAATACAACTCAATTGATGATCGCATCGACGACTTTCACTACTACACGACTTTTATTAAATACGGAATCGGTCGTGCAACTTATGATGCGGCTCAAGAGATTCGCTCAGGGGATATAAATCGTGAAGAAGGCGTCGCACTCGTGCAAAGATTCGATGGCGAATATCCGACCAGATTCTCGGACGAGATTTTTACGTACTTGAGTATTCCCGAGAAAGAATTTCCACAGGCTTCCAAAATGTTTGAGCAGCCGATCATGGATCTCAACTATTTCAATAACCTTGCCGACTCGTTTCGCTCGCCTCATTTATGGTCGTACAATAAAGGTCAGTGGTCTCTTCGTTACCAAGTCAAGTAAATTCGGTTGCTCCTCGACAAATACTTCGAATAATTGCCCGACTTGATATCAAGGGCGCGAATTTAATCAAAGGAATACACCTTGAGGGCTTGCGGGTTGTCGGCGACCCACAAGAGCACGCCGAAAAGTACTACAACGACGGTGCAGATGAAATTATTTATATGGATACCGTCGCCAGTCTTTATGGACGAAATAATTTGTTAGACGTCGTGACCCGGGCGACCGAACATGTTTTTGTGCCAATGACAGTTGGCGGTGGAATCAGGTCGGTTGAAGATGCCCGGGCGTTGCTTCGCGCGGGTGCCGACAAAATCGCCATCAATACGGCTGCCGTTAAAGATCCAAGTTTGATCACAAAAATTTCCGATGTCTGGGGCTCCTCAACGATTGTCTTGTCAATCGAAGCAAAGCAAACTGCCCCAGGCAAGTGGGAGGCCTACACCGACAACGGGCGCGAGCGAACTGGTCTAGATGTCGTGCAATGGGCAGAGCAAGGTGCCCAGTTGGGCGCCGGAGAAATATTTCTAACTTCTGTCGACCAAGAGGGCACTAAAAATGGTTTTGATTGTCAACTGGTAAGCGCCGTTACCAATGCAGTCGATATACCTGTGGTTGCAAGTGGTGGATTCGGCAAATTAGAACACCTAAAAGAGTTAATGCAAGTCAGCAAACCAACGGGAGTTGCGATCGCTGATTCTTTGCACTATCAAAAGTTTAATTTCGACCAAATAAGAGCATTCTGCTTGGCGAATGAAATTATCACGAGGCAACCGTTTACAGATGAAAAGATTTAATGATGAATCTAGAATTTAAACGCCACAACGCATTTACGAATGACGTCATAATTGTTGACGGCTTCTGGGGTGGCGGCAAATCAGTGGTGACATCGATAGTTGGTTCTTTGGACGGCGTTGAAAAAAAGAAGGTTGACGGCATTTACGAATATTTGTGCATTGCACATTCGGTCGGCAAGGTAAGTGACGATATGGCAAAGACTTTGCTAAGAATCTATGCGGATCACACCCAATACAACAATCTCATCGGTCGTGAAGTAAACCTCCGCTGGTCTGACGACACCGGCCTTCAAAACAATCCTGGCAGTCTTTCGTACTTTGGTCGTCTGTTTCATAAAGGCGGCGACTCGGTTATTGAGGTTATAAATTCAAAAAATCTCGCCTTGCTCATTGCTTCACACGGATTATTGTCGGTTTCAAATCTGCTATTTGAGGCTTATGGATCTCGATTGAAATTGATCGAAGTCGTTCGACATCCGGTTCATCTATTTCACAATGTCCACGAATACACAGCAAGTTTTGAACGAGCACGAGAATTTACGCTTTCATTTGACCATAAAGGAGCAAAAATTCCTTGGTTCGCCGCCACATGGGCAGACGAATTTGTCGAGTCATCCGTCGCTGACCGCGCACTTCTATCAATTTCACGAATACAGAAATCGGTCATTGACCTGATTGATTCGCTCGCCAAATCTGACAAGCCGTTGCTGGTGCTCGCATTTGAACAAGCAGTGATCGACCCGACCGCCACGATTGACGCTCTTGACGCGTTTCTTGACAGAACCAGCACCAAACGAACAAAGCGCGTACTCAAACAACAGTCACTGCCGCGCACACAAATTTCGGCCGGCAAATCAACCTCATCATTTTCTTTCGTTTCGAAATCTTCGTCGACTGAAGAAGAAATCTATTCACAAATTGTCAAATCTATTGAGAGTCTCGCCAGCAAAAAAGCAATTCAAGAATTTCGAGAGGCGATCAAAAACTATAATGCTCGATGGGCAAGCCCTCTCACTGAGCTCGAGTCTCTTTGGTCTAAATGAAACGTCTCTGGCGGCTACTTAAGTCGCTGACAAAACTTCGGTTGAGAATACTTCCGCCACGTCACAAACCGGTTCTTCTATATTTTGTTACCGGCGCAGATGTAATCGCTCCGTATTTCTCACCAGATGAATTTCAAGTACTAGACCTTCGAGAACACGAAGTCAATCTCTGGGTAGCGATCCGATGTTTGTTGAGTCGAGAATTAAGTGCACAAAACTATGCTCTCACTTATATCAAGATCGTCAAACCTAAGTTGGTCATAACTTTTATCGACAACTTTCCGGCATTTTTTCAGGTCAAAAACCACTTGCCCAATGTCATAACTGTCCTCATCCAAAATGGAGTTCGTGTTGACCCTCGCGATCTTTTCGAAACCAAATCTGATGCGTCGAGTTTGCACAAGAACTTTGTCGACAAGATGTTCGTATTTGGCTCGGCAATTGGTGCAACGTACGCCAAATATATCCAAGGTGAAATCGCGCCAATCGGAAGTTTCAAGAACAATCTGATGCCAATCACAAATTCAAAGACTCGAACTGTCGCGTATATCTCGACTTATCGGTCTGGGCTATCCAGACACACCGTCATTCCAGATTCGCTTCCGGGCTGTCCTATTCAATATGGCGAAGTAATAGATCGCCGTGAACAAGCAATCATTTTTCTGGCCAATTTTTGTCAAGAAAACAATCTAGGTCTAATCATTATTGGCAAAGATGAAGATTTTGAAGGCGAGAAGGCTTACTACGAAAAATTATTAAAAAATTACTCATGGACGATTGCACAGCGACAGACCTCGACAATTAATTACACGGTCGTTGACGAATCAGAAATTGTGGTTTTCACAAGCAGCACTCTTGGATACGAGTCGCTGGCTCGCGGTAAAAAAACCGCGGCGTTTTTAATTGACGCTGAAATTATTGACTCGCCATCCATCAGGTTCGGCTGGCCAGTGCCAATATCTGACGAAGGGAAGTTCTGGACAAATCGACTTGACGATAATAGATTCGAAGAAATTTTGAATTACCTTCTCGCGGCCTCAAACGACGACTGGGAGAAGGTGCGCTCTGAGACGATGCGTGAAATAATTAATTATGATCCTGGCAACTCACAATTTGTTGCGATGGTCAAATCATTGCGAGCCGATTGGTACAGATAGAGTTAAATCGCATGTCTGAAGTTTTCTGGTGCAAAAGTTGTTTGAATATGTCAACACGTCCCAGAATCACTTTTGATGAGCGCGGTTGGTGTAACGCATGTCAATGGGCAGAAGAGAAAAGAACCTTAGATTGGTCGCTTCGCCAAAGTGAATTAGAGCAAATCCTCAATTCACATCGGTCTTCTGACGGATCTTTCGACTGTATTGTTCCGGTAAGCGGTGGTAAAGACGGTTCGTATGTTTCGTATCAACTGAAACACAACTACGGAATGAATCCGCTGGCGATCACGGTCACGCCCTCGCTCTCATTGTCAATCGGCAATCAGAACTTAAAAAACTTCATCAGCAGTGGTTACGACCATATGCAAGTTAGTTGTGCCGAAGATGACCAGCAAAAGTTGAATAAGCAGGGTTTTATCCACAAAGGCTTCCCATATTTCGGATGGCTCGTCGCCATTGAAACCGTGCCCATATCGATGGCGACAAGGTTAAATATTCCATTAATTTTTTATGGTGAGGAGGGTGAGGTTGAATATGGGGGCTCGTCCGCACAAAAAAATAAACCGTTCATCGA
Source organism: Ilumatobacteraceae bacterium (assembly GCA_964201675.1). Lineage (GTDB taxonomy): Bacteria > Actinomycetota > Acidimicrobiia > Acidimicrobiales > Ilumatobacteraceae > BACL27. Next base: position 5,238 of record CAXNFV010000038.1, read on the forward strand.
CCTTAAATTTATAGATGATGTTTACCTAGAAGGTGGACATGATCTTGTTTTAAATGAGTCAGAACTAAACAGCGAGGCTTTGACGTTTTTTAAATTTCCAAAAGATATCAATACTGAGCTGAAAATTACGCACTGGTCATATTTTGAAAACTGGGACCCTTACAGAAATTATCTCGTTGCAAAAGAACACTGCGGATTAATCGAAGCGCCAGATACCAATTCAGGAACCTTCACAAACTTTGCACAAAATGATCAGGGCCTCTATTCGCTTCACGCCTACATGATGTATCTGAAGTTTGGATTTGGCCGGGCAACTCAAGATGCCGGAATCGAAATTCGTCGCGGTGCAATGACCCGAGAACAAGCAATAAACCTGGTCAAACTTTATGACGGGATCTACCCAGAAGAATCAATAGATTCTTACCTTGACTATTACAAAATGACCCTCGCCGAGTTTGAATCCGTGATTGATCGTTGGACAAACACATCTCTATTCAAAAAACAAGATGGACGATGGAAGCCAGCCTTTACAATTAAGTAGTGGGTAAAACACAAGTTGTAATTATCGATTACGGCATGGGCAATCTTTGGTCGGTTGCCAGCGCAATACGCTTTTTGGGTGCTGAGGCCTTAATCACAACCGATACCAAAGAAATTTCGGCGGCAAAATTTTTGATCCTCCCCGGGGTCGGATCATTTCGACGGGCAATGGAGACAATTAGACAGAATTCAATTGATCAAGCCATTCTTCAATCACTATCGCAACCAGATACAAAGCTTCTGGGGATTTGTTTGGGCATGCAACTGCTTGGCTCTTCGAGTTCAGAAGACGGCGATACACAGGGACTCGGACTGGTCCCAAATACAGTTCAGAGATTTTCAAATACGGTAGACACTCAATTGAAGATTCCACATGTTGGATTTAGTGAAGTTAAACATGAGGCGAACACAAAACTTTTTAGCGGTATTCCTACTGAGTCGTGCTTTTATTTTGTCCATTCATATTTCATGGCGCTCACGCCATCCATTAAAGGTGTCGCCACATGTCATCATGGCACCGAGTTTGTTGCAGCATTTGAGCAAGGACAGGTATCGGGTACGCAGTTTCACCCAGAGAAGAGCCAGTCAATGGGACTCAATCTCTTGAAGAATTTTCTCGAAAGTTAGATCGTGGCCAAAAAAAGACTCATTTTCACTCTCCTTTACGACAGTGGCTCGTTTATGCTCTCGCGAAATTTCAGGCTTCAAAAAGTTGGCAACATGGATTGGCTAGAGGAGAACTACGGGTTTTCGACTGTTGGATATTCGATTGACGAGCTCGTGGTTATTGATGTCAGCCGTCAGGGCAGAAATACGCCGCAGTTCTGTGAAGACTTGAAGCGATTAACGCGTGACTGCTTTGCGCCAATCACAGCAGGAGGTGGCATTAGAACACTCGAACATGTGCATCAACTGTTGAGATCAGGCGCTGACAAAGTAGTGGTGAACACTGCACTGCACGATCAGCCAGAACTAGTCGAAGAGATAGCCGCCGAACTTGGGCGCCAATGCATTGTCGCATCGATCGACATCCAAAAAATTAATGGTGTGTATCAAGTTTTCAAAAACAATGGCACAGTTAAAGTCGGAGAATCACTTGATCATATTTTGTTGAAGTGTGCAGGTTTACCGATCGGAGAGATTCATATTGAGTCAATTGATCGTGACGGCACTGGCAACGGTCTCGACCTTGAAATACTCGAATTCATCAAACATGTCAAAGACGTGCCCCTGATACTCATGGGTGGCGTTGGCAATGCTGAACACATCATCGCCGGACTGAAAGATGAACGAGTCGATGCAGTGGCTACCGGCAACCTGCTCAATTTTATGGGCGATGGTCTAGTAAGAGCAAGAGAATTAGCAATCGATGGTGGCATTAATCTCCCTAAGTTTTAATTGACAAGTAGATTTAA
>CAXNFV010000039.1:0-7157 GCA_964201675.1 Ilumatobacteraceae bacterium
CTTGTGGTGGTGGGGCGCACGCTGAAACTGAATACATAAAAGTTTCAAAAATGGGTGAGCGCGCCGCGCTAGCGGCTGCAATCACTCGCGCACTTGTCAATGGCTAATTAGCTAGCTAGATATTTACTTGATCAACTAATTTCGCAACAAATTTTTATTCGAGTTCGCCGAGTGTGCCAGCGGCAAGAGTGTTGGCATCCAGCGTGCCGGCCTGACGGTAGATCTCGAGTTTTTCACGCGTGTCTTGAATATCCAAGTTGCGCATCGTCAACTGACCGATTCGATCGAGTGGACCAAACGGAGCATCTTCAACACGCTCCATACTCAGTCGCTCAGGCGAGTAGGTAAAGTTTTCGCCAGTTGTATGTATGATGCTGTAGTCGTCTCCGCGACGTAACTGCAATGTCACTTCGCCGGTTACGAGCGATCCGACCCAACGGGTGAGTGATTCACGCAACATCAATGATTGCGGATCAAACCATCGACCTTCGTAAAGCAATCTGCCAAGTCGTCGGCCCATGGTGCGGTAATTTTCGATCGTATTTTCGTTGTGAATCGCTGAGATCAATCTTTCGTAAGCAATATGTAGCAACGCCAAGCCTGGTGCTTCGTAGATGCCGCGACTTTTGGCTTCGATGATTCGATTTTCGATCTGATCACTCATGCCGAGTCCGTGTCGTCCGCCAATTTCGTTCGCGGCGAGCACTAGTTCGGTTTGTGATTTAAATTTCTTACCGTTGATCGCAACTGGCCAGCCGTCAACAAAACGAATCACGACGTCTTCGGTCGTAATTGTCACTGAACTGTCGTAGTGCGCCACACCCATAATCGGGGCGACGATATGCATGCTCGTTGACAACTCTTCAAGTGACTTTGCCTCGTGAGTTGCTCCCCAAATATTTGCATCCGTGCTGTATGCCTTTTGCGCCGAATCTCGGTAAGGCAATTTTTTCGTCGCGAGAAACGCACTCATTTCGGCACGACCACCCATCTCACGAACGAAGTCAACATCAAGCCATGGTTTGTAGATTCGCAAATGTGGATTAGCGAGTAATCCGTAGCGGTAGAAGCGCTCGATATCGTTACCTTTGAAAGTGCTGCCGTCACCCCAAATGTCGACGCCGTCTTGTTTCATTTCGCGCACGAGCAATGTGCCGGTGACGGCGCGGCCCAGTGGAGTTGTGTTGAAATAAGTTTTGCCGGCAGTGGTTATATGAAACGCGCCACACTGCAGAGCGATGAGACCTTCTTGTACGAGAAGTTCACGACAGTCAACTAGTTTTGCTTCGACTGCGCCATAAATTTTTGCGCGTTGTGGGATTGATTCAAGATCTTTTTCATCAGGCTGACCAATATCGGCCGTATACGCAAATGGCAGAGCACCGCGTTCACGCATCCAGGCGACTGCGGCAGAAGTGTCCAGTCCGCCAGAAAATGCAATACCGACTCGCTCGCCACTAGGTAGCGATGTCAAAACTTTCGCACCAGAGATGCTCATGTTGTCAGAACTCGAACCAGTTTTTGTCACGCCTCAACACTAGAGACTTAGGCTGTTTGAAACTGCGCGGGTTTTATTCTTCAAGACTTATGAGCCAGTTGCGACCGAGCGTCGGCGCCCAGCCATAGCGGCAATTGTCGTTAGCGCCATGCAAATAGCCAGGGCTAACTCGCCAAGGGCTATGCCAGGTGTACGAGAAAGATCTGCGATAGCAATGGCGACCAAAAAAAGTGTTGAACCTAAACCTGCATACGGCAAAACACGTGAAAACCTCAACGCCGTAACCAGCATTGCAATTGGCGCAACAAACGGCAAAAACCAGAGCAAAAAGAATGCCGGGTCTTGCTGGCTTCCGAGCCACCAAGTTGGTTTGCCGATTGTGTACGCCGAAAAAGTTAGTGTCAACAAAGACCCGATAATCAAGAGTTGAGACACAACTACTGCATTCACCCATGGCTTAGTCAATGAGCCCGCAGATTCGCTTTGGCTTTGCGAAGGCGGAGGAAGCAACGACATAGCAAGACCGACAATAGCCTAAGAAGAGTATGTTGCCCGTTAAATATGAGCGATTGAGCATATTTTTTCCGATGTGGAACGAGGAGCAATATCTTCAACGCGCATTGAATGCCGCCCAAGAGCTTTGCAACGATTTAATCGACCTTAAAATGATTGAAGATTATGAACTTGTGATTGTCGACGATGCATCCACAGATTCAACACCGCAACTGGCCGACGTCGCGGCGGCTAAAGACAAGCACATCAAAGTGGTGCACCATCCTGTAAACCGCAAACTTGGAGGGTCGATCAAATCTGGCTTTGCGGCATCATCTGGGGATGTGATTTTGTACACAGACGCTGACCTGCCCTTTGACATGCGCGAGGTTCAAAATGCAATGCGTCTTATGCGTCAATACGAAGCCGACATCGTAAGCGCTTACCGATTTGATCGAACCGGTGAAGGGTATGTACGAGTTATTTACTCTATGTTTTACAACCTTATGGTTCGAGTTTTGTTTGGAGTTCGATTTCGAGATATTAATTTTGCTTTCAAACTCTGTCGCAAATCAGTATTTGATCAGATCGCTCTCGAAAGCGAAGGATCATTTATTGACGCTGAGTTGATCGTTAGCGCCAAGAAGCGTGGCTTATCAGTAGTTCAGTTTGGCGTAGACTATTTTCCGCGTACTCGAGGTGTATCAACACTGAGTTCGCCATCGGTCATAATAAAAATTTTACGGGAGGCGTTTAGATTGCGTAAAAAACTGAATTCGATCAAGCCAGATTTTGGTGCACCAAGCACAAAATGAATCGCCAGTTTAATTCGCATTATCAACCGTCGACCTTTGATCGATGGAGACCCGCGCTAATCGCACTGGCGATATTGGCCACCGTCGCAGCAATCGCTGTTAGGCAAAGCGAAGCCAATAAAAACAATTCCGATGGTGCAACCGAGCCTGCTTTGGTTGCTGACACCAGTTTGGTTCCGGTAGCCACGGTGCCGTTAGCTCGCACTCTTGAGTCGGGCATGCAGGGTGATGATGTATTGCGGGTACAACAACGACTGAAAGATCTGCGCTTTGATCCAGGCCCGGTTGACGGCGTGTTCGGGCAAAACACAGTGCAGGCGATGTGGGCGTTTGAAAAACTCGTACTCGGAGTGCCTCGCGAAAAAGCCACTGGTGTCGTGAATCAGTCAACCTGGGCGACTATGCAGCAGAATTTAGTAATCAAGCCACGGCGCATTGCCGATACTGCGACTCACGTTGAAGTTTATTTGCCAGAACAAGTATTGATTGTGTTCACGAATCAAGAACCAGTTTTGATTTCGCACATTTCATCGGGCACTGGAGAGATGTGGTGTGAAGAAGTTAAAATTGACCCAGGCGAAGAAGGCAATGATACGACCGAGCAGATCACCAAAGGAATTTGTGGTGAGGCTGTGACTCCGCCTGGAGTGTTCTACTTTTACAATCGTCGCACTGGCATGAGAGAAACCAAACTCGGTTCTTTGTATAACCCCGTGTATTTCAATCAAAACATCGCTATTCATGGTGCGATTCTTGTGCCTCTCAAGCCAGAATCACATGGATGCGTTCGGATCCCGATGTCTGTGGCGAGATATTTTCCGGCGTTAGTCAAATACGGTGATCGAATATATGTATTTGACGGCCTAAGAGAACCCGAGGTTTATGGATCACCATTACCTCCGTGGGACAGGCCAGATCCAAATTACACGACTCTGCCAACCGTGACGACACTGCCATCTGCGACAACAACTGTTGGATCACCAACGACGACGGTGCCAAAAGCACCGAGTTCAGGTTCAACTAGTACTAGCACTAGTACACCATAACTTTTAAACGATGATTGATTACGACGAATTTTCAATGTTCGGTGAGAACATTTCTGAGTATTCGTTAAAGGTTTCAGCACTACCCAAAGTTGAGCGAGTTTCTTGCTCGCTTAGTGACGGACGAAAACTAAGTGCACTGAAGTGGGGCACGCAATCACCCGAAATTACCTTTGTACACGGCAGCGCTCAAAACGCCCATACATGGGACACAGTTGTTTTAGCATTGGGTATATCAGCATTGGCAATAGATCTTCCGGGTCATGGTCATTCTTCGTGGCGTAGTGACGGCAACTACGAGCCATCTGTGTTGGCACCTGATGTTGCAACAGCCATTGAAACTTGGGCGCCCAAAACACGACTTGTTGTAGGTATGTCACTAGGTGGATTAACGACTCTTGCGCTTGCAGGTCAGCGACCTGATTTGGTTTCGTCGCTTGTCTGTGTCGACATCACACCAGGGGTCAACTCTGAGAAAGCAAAAGCGATCACCGATTTCGTGAATGGGCCACAATCTTTCGCGAGTTTTGAAGATCTGTTAGCGCGCACAATCGAACACAATCCGACAAGGTCAGAGAGTTCTCTTCGTCGCGGAATCTTACACAACGCCAAACAACAATCTGATGAGTCATGGCAATGGCGATATGACAGATCAAGTCACCCGTCACCACAAGAACCAACTAAACGTCTTGATCGACTCTCTGCATTGTGGGATGTGATTTCGCAACTGAAGTGCCCTTTGACCCTTGTTCGCGGCGGGGCTTCGCCGGTTGTAGATGATGCCGATGTTGCCGAATTGAAGCGTCGAAAACCAAACTGTGAAGTGATTGTTGTGGATGGTGCAGGACATTCAGTGCAAGGCGACAAACCAGTCGAACTTTCAGCTACTCTGACTCGGATTTTGGCGACTTAATTAACTAATATTTTCGCAATGTCAAAATTAGGTCGTCCTACAAATTGTGCTGGTGTTGACACTTGTCAACGACTACTGATTGAGGCTCGGCGGTCTTTCGCCACGCAAGGATTTGCCGCGACGACCAACAAGAAACTTGCACAGAGTGTTGGCATCACGACGGCGGCGATTTATCATTATTTTCCTTCAAAAATTGAAATGTATGTCGCAGTTTTTGCTGATGTGCAAGAACTCGTTTGCAAAACAATCGAATCGTCAATTCGGCCAGACGCTCAAATCTCAGAAAACATCTCAAACATGGTCGACTCGCTTGCGTTATTGACCGTTCGTGAACCAGCAGTCGTTGCATTCGTGATGAGCGTTTCTTCAGAAGCCCATCGACATCCAGAAGTGCTAAAGGCCGTGCTTCCGGTGAGCGGCCGAATTGGTCGCATTCTTCTTCAGATGTGTGAAAAAGCGATTCAGCAGGGCGAAGTCAATTCAAATGTTTCTGCTCAGTCACTTGAAGACATGCTGACCGTTATTTTGTCTGGTCTCGGTCGTTTCAATATGGTCTACCGAGATGCCCGCCGAACATCAGATTTGATCAAATCGATGAAGTTGCTTTTGATTGGCGAGGTCTTTCGCGTATCTAGCAACGCTTAGGCGTTTTTGGTTTTTGTTGTCGAAGTTCGCAGCGAATCGGTTAACAGAATTACCAGACCAAACCATACGAATGCAAAGCCGATTATTCGCATGACGTCGAGTTTTTCGTTGTAAGCCAGCCAACCCAGAAAAAAATTAAATGTCGGAACAAGATATTGCATAGGGCCAAGCAAACTTAAACGAACTCTTCGTGACGCTGCGCCGAAGAGCAATAACGGGATGGCCGTCATTAAGCCCGTGAACAAAACAAAAATCCACTGAGTTGTTGTCGCATTGTTTGGCACACTGTCGGCACGATTGAAACACCAAAATAGAATCGCAACAGCGGGAATCAAAAGCGCAACAACTTCTGCCGTCAGGCTCTCAAGGCTTGAAAGTGGAACCTGTTTTTTGAGGTAACCGTAGATAGACCAAGAACCAGCAATGATTAACGCCAAATAGGGCGGTCGACCATATGAATAGGTGAGAATGACTATTGCAACTACCGCAAGTGCAATCACCGCACGATGTGCAGTTCTCATGGTCTCTCGCAAGACAGCAAAGCCGAGGATCATCGTAAATAGCGGCGAAATAAAGTAACCGAGTGCGGTTTCAATAATATGTTCGTGAACAACCGCCCAGACATATGTTGTCCAATTGATAGAGAGCATGATGCTGGCGAGAGCAATTCGCGCGCGCAGTTTTGGATCACGCAACGCAATCAATAAGTTGCGTAGTTTTTTGGTATAGATAATTACGCCAAGCAGAATTATTGATGAGGTTACGATTCGCCAACCAATTAGTTCGACTGCATTAAACTGTTTGAGAAATTTCCAATAGATTGTTAGTAATCCCCAAGTGATGTAGGCGCCTAATCCGTAGGCGATACCAGAGCGCTCGGTTGAGTTTGACACGAGCAATCACCCTAGTCAGTAGCCTTAAATTAATGGTTGATGAGGGTTTTAAAGTTTGGCAACGAGTTTTAGCCCAAGGCAGTCGAATCACAGCTACCTCGTTACAAGTTTTGTTTGATCAAGATTTAACTCGTGGTGAGAGGTTCAGCCGATTTTTAGGTGACGATAAGGGTGACCCTGATACCCGAATATTCGTTGATTTTTCTAAGCAACTAATCGATCAACAGGCGTTAGACGAGTTGTTGGTTTTGGCAAAAGATTTGCAAATTATTGAGCAATTTGCTGAAATGCGCGCAGGGTTAAAAATTAATTTGACCGAGCAGCAATCGGCTCTGCACACAGCGTTGCGTGCCGATATCAAAACTTCGGTGATTGTTGATGGTGTTGATGTAGTTGCCGAAGTGCATGCAGAACGCCAAGCTATAAAAAAGTTTGTTGACGCAGTTCGAGGCGATAGAAAGTTTAAGAAAATTGTCAATATCGGTATTGGTGGCAGTGATCTCGGCCCAGCACTGGTTTATGAGGCGCTTTTTGAGAACTATAAATCTGAGGTCGAGTGTGCATTTGTCGCAAATATCGATGCTCATGAGATCAAATCAGTTTTAAAAAAGTGCATCGCCGCCGAGACTCTATTCGTTGTCTGCTCAAAATCTTTTAGCACTGTCGAGACCTTGAGCAATGCTCGAATTGCCAAACAGTGGCTTGCCGAAAAACTTGGTGTCGACAACGACGATAAAATCGTTGCTGAACATTTTGTGGTCGTCTCGGCGCACCCCAATCGTGCTGCGAAGTCGGGCGTCGTTGCTGCCCACTCATTCAAAATTTGGCCGTGGGTTGGCGGTCGCTACTCAATTTCGT
>CAXNFV010000040.1:0-7142 GCA_964201675.1 Ilumatobacteraceae bacterium
GATGGTCTTGCTACCGTCATGGCGACTGGTCGTAGTGATTATCCGAATCAAATCAATAATGTGCTTGCGTTTCCCGGAATCTTTCGTGGCGCACTTGACGCAAATGCAACAGACATCACCGAGGGTATGAAATTGGCGGCCGCAATCGCCATTGCCGAGTCGGTGACCGATGCCCAATTGTCGCCAGATTTTGTGGTGCCATCAGTATTTGATCGGACCATTGTTCAGCGCGTTGCGCCAGCGGTCGCCGCAGCTGCAGTTAAAGATGGCGTTATCCGCAAGTCTTAGAAAATTTCTGTTAGCACTGCTGGGCGCTGTGAACTGAGATTCGTGTGATAGTTGACATGCTGCACCAATAAATATCGCCATGACGTCCGACGGCAGGAAATACTGCAGATTGAATCGGACTTGTTGTTGACACTCGTGCAACCTCGTCGCCCGTCGTAATGTCAAGCACAACAACTTGTTCGCAACCTAGTTCAGGTCGATAATCGGCAGTAAAAATTTGGCCTTCGTTGGGTGACAACAACATATGACAAGCGTGATTTTGTTCGCGACTCCACCTAAGCGTGACAGAATCTTCGTCGTAATCAAAGCCACTGATCACTCCGTTACCGCTATCGAAACCGACCACGATTTGGCGCTTGGTATCAACGACTGGAGGATTTGCAATAATCCCATTTGCTAATCCGCAAATCTCGGTGAGCGTTACCTTTCCTGATTTTTTATTTACGCGCACGAGATGAAGCGGCGCTGACGAAACACCAACACCTCGAAAAGTTCCTGTGAAGAGTTGTGTGCCTTCGCCGTTATCCAAAAACCATGCGTCGTCTTCGGTGATGACTGTATCCCAACCAAATGTTTGACCCTCAAGAGTTCGATAGCGAGCATTGAATGTCGTGTCAACACTTAATTTTTTATCGCGCCAGAATACGCGTATCAGCGAATAATCGCCGACAACATAAAGATCATTTCCGTCAGCAGAGAGTCGAGCAATCGACGGCTCTGCAAGTTCAAGTCGCTCAACGATTTGTAAATCTTCCGGGTCAAGAATCAACAATTCGGTGTTTTCCATTGGCGTGCCGTTGGGTTGACCAGGTAATGCTCCCGAGAAATCTTTGGTTGCTAAATGTCCACTCGGCAAAATCACGAAACTGTTGTATGGCCGAACGCGCGGTAACTCAACAGAAGCAATGACTTTCAGATCTGTTGACAAGCGATGTGCATGGTTGCCGAATACGACATAAAGCGAACCATTGGCGTGCGCCGCAATTCCGCCTGGCCACATCGGGCCACCAGCTAATTTTTCAGATTCAGCGATGACTTCAAGCGTCACTGGATTAATTTTTTCAACCCACGAGACGACAGCTGGCCCAGGCATGAAGCGTTGGAGAAAAAGTTCATCATTTGGTCCGACGACAGCCATGGTGACGGCGATGGCGTCGCGTGAAATCACATCGAGTTGGCTAGCAGCCGAAATTTTTGGGATGAGTGCATTGCTGGCAATCTGAAGACGTTGCGGTCCGCCATCTTCGCCCGACCACGAACTATTCCAATATCCGCTCATGCGCAAACTCTAGAACAATTATTTATAGTCTCTCGCGATAAAGGCGAGTGAACCAAATAACTTTCAAGTTTTAGCGAATTATTTTTTCGCCTAGTCTCGTCACATGGCAACCGCATACGAACTTGCACTTGAAAAAATACAAAGTGGAACAGAGCCAGAGATCGCCGCCGCTGAACTCGTTGCGTTAATGACGCTTGACGAAAAAGTTCATTGCTTAGACGGCGGTGTTCCATTTTGGGTGGGCATTAAAGATATAACCACGGGCGGTTATCACAGTCGGCCGTTCAGGGCGGCAAAAGTTGAGCGACTCGGCATTCCTGGTTTTCATTTTTCAGATGGGCCTCGTGGACTAGTAGTTGGCGAAGCAACTGCGTTTCCAGTTTCGATGGCACGTGGTGCAACGTTTGACCCTGAGCTCGAAGTGCGAGTCGGCGATGCGATCGGCAAAGAACTTCGCACGATCGGTGCAGATCTCTACGGCGGCATTTGCGTCAACCTATTGCGTCACCCGGCGTGGGGGCGTGCACAAGAAACTTATGGCGAAGACCCGCACCATGTTGGCGAAATGGGAGCAAGTCTTACTCGCGGCGCGCAACGCCATGTGATGGCAACACTGAAACACTTTGCCCTGAACTCAATGGAGAACGCGCGTTTTGGTGTTGACGTAACCGTTGATGAGCGTGCTTTGCACGAGGTGTATCTGCCTCACTTCAAACGAATCATCGACGAAGGTGTTGCTTGTGTAATGACTGCATACAACTCAGTCAATGGTCAGTGGTGTAGCCAAAGTGAAGAACTGCTTGCCGATATTTTGCGCCGTGAATGGGGCTTTGCAGGTTTCGTTATTTCAGATTGGATTTTTGGAGTGCACGATGGTGTGAAATCGCTGCACGCCGGGCTCGATGTTGAAATGCCTTATCGCATGATTAGAAATGCGCCGATAGTCGCTGCGCTCGCAGAAGGTTTGATAACCGAAGAACTTGTCGCTAGCGCAGTTACTCGCACGTTAACAACGATGTTGAAGTTCAAGATCGGCAAGTTGCCGGTGCGCGACCACTCAGTCGTATTGTGTAAAGAACATCTGATGCTCAGCCAAGAAGTCGCCGAGAAGTCGATGGTTCTTTTGAAAAATGAAACCGTCGGCGGCGCAACTCTTTTGCCTTTAGATCTGAAACCTGGTTCAAAAATCGCAATGTTTGGTCGTCTTGCGGCCGCACGCAACATCGGCGACGGCGGAAGCAGCGATGTAATGGCACCAAATGTTGTCACGCCGTTAGTTGGTATCAGTGAGCATTTTTCGAATTGTGAAGTTAATTACGAGCCAGGTGCAAACCTTGAAGAACAAGTGCGACTAGCCAAGCAGTCAGATGTTGCAATAGTTGTTGTCGGTTACACAAAAGAAGAAGAAGGCGAATTCATTGGTGATTCTGAAGACACGGTTGACATGGTTAAACAAATTCCGCGACAAGATGACCCAGTGTTGGCCAGTGAATACGAAAAATATATGCGTGAAAATCACCATTACGCGCCAGATGAATTGCGCATCAAATCTCGCAATGGCACTTTCTCGATTGGTGGCGATCGAGAGTCAATTCGGTTACTTGATGACGATGTGCAAATGATTCGTGCTGTTGCAAAAGTTCAGCCACGAACCGTTGTTGTGATTGTCGCGGGCAGTGCCGTCGTAATGTCAGAATGGATCAACGAAGTGCCGGCAGTTGTCATGGGTTGGTATAGCGGCATCAACGGTGGTCGGGCACTTGCAAACATTTTGTCTGGTGCGGTAAACCCATCGGGGCGTTTGCCGTTTGTAATACCGCATGATGAATCGCATTTGCCATTTTTTGATCGCAACGCTAAAAAAATTACCTACGACTATTGGCATGGTCAATGGAAACTCGACCGCGACGGCAATGAGGCGATGTTTCCGTTTGGTTTCGGTTGCAGTTACACGCAATTTTCAATTTCATCGCCAGCAATTGAAACGACTGAAGTAGTCAAATTTCGATGCGAGGTTAGCAACACTGGTTCACGAGATGGCGCAACCGTGGTGCAGGTGTATGCAGGTCGCAAAGATTCGCTAATCGAGCGCCCGAAGCGAAGGCTGGTGGCGTTTAAACGCGTTGAGCTTCGCGCTGGCGAAACAAAGCATGTCGAGTGCACAGCGTCAATGCAGAGTTTGGCAACTCGCGTTACAAAAACTCACAGTTGGTTCGTCGAACAAGGATTATGGAACTTTGAAATCGCTCAATTTTCAGGCGACCCCATGGCCCCGTCGCTCGAACTATCAATTCGCGAGCAGGTCAATTTTTAATTATCTGATCGTCTGTTGCGCACCCGGCTTCTTCTAAAAAGTTTGTGCAAGCGATATTTTCGCATTATGTGCAGGTGGTCGTGATGTCTGAGACGGTTGCCGACGGCGCAGTTTTGGTTAAAACGAATTTCGACTTATAAGTTTGGGATCAGCCAACTTCGGTAGCTGATTGAGCGATCATTACGTCGGTGGCTTTGAACAAAGCAACTACTTGCGAACCTGGTGCCAGAGATAAGTCTTGTGCGGCTTCACGAGTGATTGTTGAAGTCATTGTTTGATTGGGCTCAAGCGACAGATAAACCGTAGAGAGTGTGTCGCCATGTCGCACTTTTGCAACCTGGGCTCGCACTTGATTTCGTGCGCTGACTTGAAATTGTTTTTTGCTTTCGATGCTGGGTGTTTGACTTGCACCGTCGAGTTCATCAAGAAATCTCATCGCTGTGCGTGCCTGCTCGCGACGCCAAATCGCAACTGGGTTTGACGCCAGGTCTGCAAGCAGAGTTTTTGTGGTGTCTATAAGTGCCTGGCGCTGAGCGTGAATCAACCGCTTTGTGTTGAGATTAAATGTTTGCAGCAAAAGAACTTTGATCAAAAACTCGTCGCGTAGATCTCGAATATGAGAAACAGGTTCGCTGAGCCATTGCTTGGCTAGTTTTTCGCCATCACTCGTGCACTTCAGCTTGAATTTCAGTTGGCCACGTGAACCGAGAGAGTCAACACTTCGAATTAGTTTTTGTGCTTCTAACGATTTGACTGCACGATAGATGACTGGTCGAGAGAGTGTGAGCACTTCGCCTAATGCCGCGCCCGACTCAAACTGTTTTGCCAGTTGGTAGCCATGGCTAATGCCGTTGCTAATTAGCACCAGGCAGGCACCTTCGATCAGATCTAGATGTTGTTTAGACGCCACAGAATGCTAATAGTACATAAAAAACTATTAAATAGTTCGTTTTCAACTAATAGCCTTCAGATTCATGTTTGCCTCTAATTTTGTTGCGGCTCGGCGAATGGCAATTGTCTCAGTTCTCGTTTGGTGCTTGTGGGGTACGTCTGTCTTGGCACAGAGTCAACCGACTAAGCCAACTGTCAGTTGGCTTGCGAGTTCTGCGCCAGATTCGGCACGAATCGAATTATCAAAGATCGTCGAAACTAACTCAACGGCGCAAATGAACTTAACTACTCAGGGTTCGTGTGCGGTAGAAGGTAATTTTCTAATCACGACGAAAGTTGGCACCTGCAAAGTCGAACTACGACTGAATTCAACACCAAAGTTCACATCTGCTACAAGCGTGACGATTATCCAAATCAAAAAAAAGACCGAACTGAACGTGTTGGTGACGGCGTCTCTTGCTCATTCGTTTGAAAAAATTGGCAAAGTCTTTATGAGCAAATTTTTAAATGTTTCAGTGCGATTTAACTTTGCCGGTAGTGCAACTTTGGTGTCACAAATTCAGCAGGGCGCACCAGTAGACATCGTCGCTAGGGCCGACACTATAAATATGAATAAGGTTTTGTCATCTGGCGATATTGATCAAAAATCAGTCTCGATATTGGCACGAAATGAGTTGGCGATACTTGTTCAGCGTGGCAACCCGCAGAAGATAAAAACACTCAGCGATTTAACACGCAGTGGGCTGAAAGTTGTGTTGTGCGATCTCGCACAGCCTTGCGGAAAATATGCAGCAACTGTTTTGAGCAAGGCAAACATATCGTTCGCAGTTGCCAGTAGAGAGGCAAGCGCAAGCGGTGTTGTATCGCGCATTGGTCTAGGTGAAGCCGATGTTGGTATTGCGTATTTCACCGATGGTCTCGTGGCTGGCGACAAAGTTGATGCGGTAAAAATTGCTGACAATTTGAATTTGATTGCCGAGTATCCGATTGGTGTCGCCACTAAACCAAAGACAAAAGATAAATCAGCCATAGTTGCCTTTATCGCAATGACCAAGTCTTCGGTTGGTCGCAAGGTTCTCGCTGAGAACGGATTCATTCTTCCGTGAAGCGAAGCCTGTCTGCCCCAAGTGGGTTGTGGTTGGTTGCCATGCCGGCGGTTGCAATCGTAATAGTGCCGGTGCTTGCGGTTTTTTGGCGAACAGATTGGTCGAGTTTTTTGACGTCGATCTCAAACGAGACTTCGCGCACAGCGCTTGTGTTGTCGTTGCGCACTTCGCTTGTGGCTACAAGTTTGGCTTTAGTTTTCGGCACACCGTTGGCGTGGTTGCTTGCAAATCGTGAGTTTAAATTCAAGTCACTCGTGCGGGCATTTTGTATTTTGCCAATGGTTCTGCCACCGGTTGTGGGTGGAGTGGCGTTGCTATATGCATTCGGTCGGCGCGGTCTAGTTGGCGCAAGGCTCGACGAGTGGTTTGGCATTCAACTTGCGTTTACACAAACGGCTGCAATTTTGGCGCAGTTTTTCGTGGCGGCACCATTTTTTATCTTGGTGATGGAAGCAGCATTCGACCAAGTTGATCGCCGAATCGTGGGAACCGCACGAACTTTCGGCGCGGGGCCGTGGCGAACATTTGCAACTGTGACATTGGGTTTGGTTCGACCGTCGTTGGTGGCGGCACTTGTTTTAACTTGGGCACGAGCGCTCGGCGAGTTTGGTGCAACGATCGCCTTTGCTGGCAATACTGCAGGGCGAACTCAAACCGTGCCACTGGCTGTTTATAGTCAACTTGAGTCAGGTGGTGACGACGCGTTGGCGATGTCGACCTTGATGATGATTGTTTCGTTGGGTGTACTTATTGCACTGCGCGGCAGATGGGTTTCTGCGTTACGTCGGGGCGGACAATGAGCCTCGAAATTACTTGTCAGTTACGACGTGACCAGTTCAATCTTGAGGTTCACCTAACGGTCGCGCCAGGCGCGGTGCTGGCGATCACCGGCGAAAATGGCTCAGGAAAAACTTCGACACTCGACATGATCGCCGGCCTTCGTGCATGCACCACCGGCAAGATTTCTTTAAACAGCCGAGTGTTTGACGATTCGACAACGAATCAATTCGTGCAACCCGAGAAGCGCGGTGTGTCGACTGTGTTTCAAGGTGGCGGTTTGTTCTCGCACATGACAGTTGAAAAAAATATCGTTTTTGGCCGTGGCACTGCATATAGAAACACGCCGAGGTTCGACTCGGCAGTTGAACAATTTGATTTGGCTGGTTTGTTGTCGCGCAAGCCGTCAACTTTGAGCGGCGGTCAGCGTCAGCGTGTGGCACTTGCTCGCGCATTTCTTGCGCCCTCAGAAATTTTGTTGCTTGAT
>CAXNFV010000041.1:0-7114 GCA_964201675.1 Ilumatobacteraceae bacterium
CTGCGAGAAAGTAATTGCCGCAGATGTTGACTCGGCTTTTCTTGAGCGATGCCGACAAACAGTTGCGCGGTTTGGACGAATTGATCGCCTAACCACACTTCATGTCGTCAACGGAAGAACACTTGGGCTAAACGACAACACGGTTGATATAACTTTTTCTTACATCACCCTGCAGCATTGTCAGCCTCACGATGCTCTTGAACTTGTAAACCAAGCAATTCGTGTCACCCGAAGTGGCGGCACGGTTGTGCTCAATTTTCGCACCTGGGTACTCAGCGATGTCTTGCTCGTGCCACTGGGTGTCGCGATGCGCTCGCTTTGGAAAGTTTCATTTGTTGGCCCACGCCTCGCCCGTTGGCGCTGGTCAACAAGATTCGGGTGGCAGGCCAATCGACTTAAACCAGACACGGTGCTGACAAAAGTTGCACCACAACTCGGCAATATAAAAATATTTCATTCAAAAAAGCGAACTCTTAAAGTCTTGACGACTGGCAAAAATGGCGTAAGGGTGATCCCGACAAATCGAATTAATCCAAGTCACTGGTGGTTGGTCGCTCAAGTATCCTAAGTGCGTGGCAAAAAAATTATCTCTCGGCATAGTCGGCGCAACAGGCATGGTCGGCAGTGTGATGCAGACACTGCTGGTCGAACGAAAATTTCCTGCTTCAACGGTTAGATTTTTCGCGTCCGCAAGATCTGCCGGAAGCATCATCGAATGGAACGGTCAAAAAATCACTGTTGAAGACGCTTCAACTGCCGACACCAGCGATTTAGATATTGCGATTTTCTCGGCTGGCGCAACAACTTCGCGGGCAATCGCTGAAATTTATGCCAAGCGCGGCGCAATGGTGATCGATAATTCATCTGCATGGCGAATGAACCCTGATGTTCCGCTGATTGTTTCAGAAGTGAACCCTGAAGACATCGCCCAGGCAAAACTCGGAATCATTGCCAATCCAAATTGCACGACAATGGCTGCGATGCCAGCACTCAAGCCACTTCACGATGCTGCTGGACTCGTGCGAATGGTTGCAAGCACATACCAGGCAGTTAGTGGAATGGGAGTTTCTGGTGTCAGTGAATTGCATGAGCAAATCAAACTCGGTGCGCCAAATGCAAACGACCTGACCTATAACGGAGATGCAATTGTGTATCCACCTGCCGTTAAATTTCCGAAAACGATTTCAAACAATGTGATTCCGTTTGCGGGCACTTTGGTCGATGACGGCATGTTAGAAACCGACGAAGAGAAAAAACTGCGCAACGAGAGTCGCAAAATTTTGCATATTCCAAATCTGCGTGTCTCGGGCACTTGTGTGCGCGTTCCAGTTTTTACCGGTCACTCACTTTCACTAACCCTTGAATTTGATCGCGCGATCACTCCTGCTGAGGCAACAAAGATTTTGGCGAGTGCGCCGGGTGTGAGTTTGATGGATGTACCAACACCCTTGGATGCAGCGGGTAAGAACCCAAGTTTCGTCGGGCGTATCCGACAAGATCATTCGATCGAAGGCAACAAGGGCTTGGTGTTATTTGTTTCTAACGACAATCTTCGCAAAGGCGCCGCGCTTAACGCTTTGCAAATTGCCGAAGTAATCGTCAGCAATAACAAATAAAAAAGTTATAAGTTAACTTTCGACTGGCAGTCCTTCGTGCCAGACGTCGCCCGAAGTAATTGCATTTGCCGCACGACGCAAACGCAACGAGTCAAGCGGTTTGATTAACCAGCCTTGCGCGCCACTTCGCCGAGCCATGTGCACATCGGCAAGACGATCAAGCAACATTAAAACCGGCACATTTGGCGCTCGCCCATCACTGTGGTCTAAACGCAGATCCATCGTCACTGCCATCGCGCCCATCGAACCACTCTGCAAATCAAGAACTGCTAGATCTGGTGTGCGTTGCTTTATGGCTTGTGGCACATCGCGACCGTCGCTGCAAACGACGAATGAAGTTTCAGGTGTGCCAAGTGCCGAATGCACTTCGTCAAGAACCCACTGAGCATCGGTGGCAAGCAAAATGTGCACGCGCAAATGTTAGCGTAAGTTTCTCAACACACGACTCGGAGAGTGAATTGCGCACACAAGTCAGCCAGAAACGAACATACGTCACAGTGCTGATGCTTGTTTTGATGACGCTGATGATGTTTATCTCTGCAAGTTCTGCGCGGGCGCAAGATGGGGCGATAGATCTGGCACCTGTAGATGTAGTTGAAGTAAACGGATTAATCGATGAAATCGTGGCTCATGACATTGAGCAAGCAATTGATCGTGCCGAAAATTCTGACTCGCAAGCAATCATCTTGCAAGTCAACTCTCATGGCGGCGTTGTCTCTACGGTTCGAATGACACAGTTGTTTGAAAAAATAATTAATTCAAAGCTTCCGATCGGTGTTTGGGTGGGGCCAACGACGGCCCGCGCATACGGTAGCGCCGCACAGTTGTTGGCTGTCGCCGATGTTTCGGCGATGGCCGATGGCACGCGAATCGGCAAGACCGGAAAGTTACTTACGACTAGTGCTGGCGAAATTACTTTTGGCGACGCCTCGGCACAGTTATTAACTTCTACTTTGAATTCTCAAGAGGCGAAAAAACTGGGTGCATTAAAACTTACGACAGCCGACGAGGGCGTGCCAGTGTTGCGAAATATGCTGTTGGCACTTGACGGACTGACGATCAAAGGCAAAACATTGGACACGGTAGTTGACGCCAAAGATGAAAATGGTCAGCTAGTGCGCGACGCGGCGACGACAAGATTTTTTAAACTGGGCTTTGTCGAGCGCTTGCTACACACTTCGGCAAGCCCACCAATAACATATTTATTGTTCATCATCGGTCTCGCACTATTGATATTTGAATTTTTTACGGCAGGTATTGGTATTGCGGGCGTTGTCGGTGCTATTTGCACCGTGCTTGGCAGTCATGGGTTAGCGACATTGCCCCTGCGCGGACCAAGCCTGGTGTTGATGTTGATCGCGTTTCTTGCGCTGGCGATTGACGTTCAAGTTGGTATTCCACGGTTTTTTACGGGCCTCGGTCTTGCACTATTTACGATCTCTAGCGTCACTCTGTTTCGTCCGAGCGACGGTGGCGACGTTCGACTTTCTTGGCTAACACTGGCCTCTGGAGTTGCAACAATTGCTTTGGCTTTCGTTGTCGGCATGCCGTCGATGGTTCGTACGAGGTTCGCCACGCCAACTATCGGTCGTGAGTGGATGATCGGCAGCGTTGGTGTTGCAGTCGGCGCAATAGATCCACTCGGGGTCGTGCGAATTCACGATGCCAACTGGCGTGCGCGAACGAATCGGTCGACACCGATAATTGATGGTCAAGAGTTAAAAGTTGCGGCGATTGATGGAGTCACTCTCGAAGTTGAACCGCTCGAAGGCGCTGCTCGTGACTACCGCGAGATGCGCAAACCAAAATAAATTTTTGCGATAGCTAATTAGCTAGCTAGCCGTGCGCCGCCAACTCGCAAATCATCTAAACGTTTGGTGATGCCACGACTATCTAACGCTTCGAGCAACGGCACTGCGTGCTTGCGCGTGATCCCAAGATATTCGCGAAACTGCGAGACGGTGAAACCATTTGGATTCTGATTCAAAATTTCTATTACTTTCAGTCGTGCGGTCTCTAGTGCGGTGATATGAAACACGGTGCCACTAACATCCACCAATAATCCGCGTTGTACGAGTTGTCTCACAATATTGCGGTCAAGTGTTTTGGTGTCTGGCGGTGTTACTCCGGCGTGAGCGAATAGTCCTGCATATGGATGATCAGCAATTGAATTGGCGCCCTTGATTCGAGCACGCCCCATTTCGATTACAACTTCTGGCAAAGTCGCGACGACTGCTTGTTCATGCGATTTGAGTCGAGAGACTTCGATGCCGTCAGGATTTTTTGCCAACTGCATTGCCAAATTTTTCCGTAATGCGTCGTAAAGCGCTGGTGTAGTCAGCCATTCGCCGACGACTGCTGGCATTCGCTGGGCTGTTAGTAATTCAAATTCACCGACGGTTATCCAACCATGCTCTGCAATTAGCCGATCAAGCGACCGATCAGGTTTGGCGCGTGAAACACGAAGTATCGGGTGAATGTCAAGCACTTCTCCACCACCAATTGTTTCTTGTCGACCAGATTCGCGAAGGATATAGCGATCACCGGGCATAAGCGCGAGCGATGAATCAATCGCAATGCGTACACAACCTTGCTCATCGGCATTCAACTCACGCGTGCCGATCAGACGAATTTTGGCTGAGAATTCGCCGGCGCCGATATACACCGAATAACTACCGCGTCGAGTAACTCGGTGTTTGAGACCCGGAACAATTCGCAATGATGCATCAAACATCGTAGTTGGTTTCCATTGCTTTAGATTTACAATCGCGTCACCACGAGAGATTTCTTCGTGCGAAATGCCGACAATGTTCAAAGCGCAACGATGTGAACGATCAAGTTTCGTGACAGTCTGCTCATGCTGTTGAATTTCTCTGACTCGAACTTTTTGCTGATTTCGTACGACAACTAATTCGTCGCCAACTTGTATCGAGCCGTCAATCAAAGTTCCGGTGACGACTGTTCCCGCGCCTTTAGTGGTGAACGCGCGATCAATCCACAATCTTGGGCGCTGGCTTGCTAGTGAGTTGGCCGAAGAACTCGCTGATGAACTTGCCAACGAACTAGTTCGCAAACTTGTTTGAGTCATCAGTTGGTCAAGTGCACCGCGCAACTTATCAAGACCCAATTTTGTTGTCACTGAAGTGGCAACTATTTCGGCGTCAGCCAAGAACGATTCGCTCGTATGCTCGGCGATTTCACGACGGCGAATGTTTTCTAAGTCGCCGTCAATTAAATCGATTTTTGTTAGTGCAACAACGCCATTTGCGACGCCGAGGAGTTTCAAAATCTGAAAGTGTTCTTCGGTTTGTGGCATCCAGCCTTCTTTGGCATCTACGACCAAAACGCAAGCATCAATCGCCCCAACACCTGCCAACATATTTCGCAAAAAACGAATGTGACCGGGCACATCAATGAAACTTGCAACAGCACCAGAAGGCAACACCGTATGGGCAAAGCCCAGATCGATCGTCATGCCTCGACGCTTTTCTTCTTCCCATCTGTCTGGGTCGGTGCCTGTTAGCGCTTGAACAAGCGAAGATTTGCCGTGGTCGACATGGCCGGCAGTTGCGATGACAGTCATTGAATTAACTAACTAAAGATATGGCGTAATGCGTCAATCAACAGATGGTCATCTTCACTGCGCACGGTGCGTAAATCAAAATAGGTTTTTGACTCTTTGACTCGAGCGATAATCGGCAACTGACGATTGCGCAGTATTGCAAGATGATCACCAGCGACTACAACACCAGCAGAAGCAATAGACGCACCAGGTGCCGACCCTGCCCCGGGTATTGACTCAATCAAGCAGACTTCACCGACTTGGGAGGCTGTGATTATTTTTTCGGCACGCAACTTCAACTCAGCAACAGAAGTACTCGCCATCTTCCAAAACGCAACATCTGTCGTTGCAGTTCGCCGTAAATACGAAAGTGCCAAAGATTGCATTGAGATCATGGTTAGCGAACCCGGTCGTAGTGCACGTGCAAGTGGATGTTGGGCACATGCCTCAACAAGATCAGCACGACCCGCGATCACCCCGCATTGCGGGCCACCAAATAATTTGTCACCACTAAACATCACCAGCGATGCGCCGTCACTCAGTGTTTGTCGCGCCGCCGGTTCGTTGGCTAACCACGCTGGCGTGCGACCCTCAAGCCACGGGCAGGTGTTATCGATTAGCCCCGAACCAATGTCGGCAACAACTGGCACAGGCAAAGTTGCCAGTTCTCGCATCGGCGTGTCTTCAACGAAACCCGACACGTGATAATTAGACGGATGAACTTTAAGTACAAGCGCAATATCGTTGCCCCGTTTTTCGATCGCTTTTTTGTAGTCGCGCAGGCGGGTGCGATTCGTTGTGCCGACATCAACTAATCGGGCACCAGATTGTTCGGTGACTTCAGGAATTCGAAAGTTGCCACCAATTTCAACACTCTCACCACGCGACACTGCCACGTCTCGAGAATTCGCCAATGCGGCAACTACAAGCAAGACTGCCGCTGCATTGTTATTGACCACGATTGCCGACTCGGCACCACAAAGTAGTGCGAGCAACTTTCCGACGGTTTCTTGGCGTGAGCCGCGTTCACCCGTTCGCATATTTAGTTCGAGGTTTGATGCACGATCAGTGGTGTGTATTTCAACTGGTGCGCGACCAAGATTCGTGTGCAACAAAACCCCGGTTGCGTTAACAACTTCTCGCAACAATGATTGAGAAAATTCTGTAGCTAATTGATCGGCTTGGTGCACTGTCTGTTGGACTGTCTGTTGTGCCGAACTATTGGCAATTGCACGGCGCGCGCAATCTACGAGAATTGCATGTGGCAACGAATGGCGAATCGCCAGCTCTCGTGCGAGTGCATCCACAGATGGTGGACGCCCCGCGGTGTCGACCGACACGCGATTCATTGCTTTGAACCTATCGGCAAACCACAAGTGAAACGACCAAGTTTTTCGATGCGATTCACGGTTCGGGCTCGTCGTACTATCTTGTCGTGACGAATTCAGGCACCAACCCACAATCGTCGAATGATGACAAATCTGCGCTGCGACCAGCCGCCACCGTGATGTTGATCCGCGATATTGCAAACGGAGCATTTGAAGTTTTCATGTTGCAACGCACGCTTAACGCTGCATTTGCCGGCGGGATGTATGTGTTTCCGGGTGGAAAAGTCGACGACTCGGACGGCATTGAAGAATTAGAACAACTGTGTGATGGTTTAGACGATGAATACGCAAGTGGCTTACTCGAGATTCCAAGTGGCGGTTTGGCGTATTGGGTGGCGGCGATTCGCGAATGTTTCGAAGAAGCAGGTGTTTTGCTGGCGCGAAGCACCAAGACAAATCAAATAATTGCATTTGATCAACCTGCGATCATTGATCGCTTTGACGAAGCACGGCTCAAAATTCATGACTCTTCGATGAGACTCGTCGAGTTATGTCATAGCGAAGATTTGCATCTGATAACCGATTCAATTCACTATGTCAGTCATTGG
>CAXNFV010000042.1:0-7084 GCA_964201675.1 Ilumatobacteraceae bacterium
CGCGCCCGAGCAATCCCGAAAAACCTTTTGCACTGTAAACGGGGTCGAGCACCCACGCGCCGCGATGTGCCGCCCAAGTTGTTGCTTCGGCCGCCGCCTGTGTTGGCACCGCATAATCACTACCCATGTAATTGGCGTCAATAATCACATCATCTTGAGTCGCACGAACTGTTTCGCCGAGCAGAACCAGTGTTTCGTTTGCTAATTCGGCGACACGAATTGCACTAAGCGCAACACCTTTGGCCACGCCGATGCCGATAATTCTTGGCAAAACTTTTTGCGGATCATTTGCACGGGCGCGAATCAATCCCGCGACAAGTCCAGCATGTGTGCCACCGCTTGAAGTAGTAAACACGATCGCGTCGGCAGCAAAATTTTGCAGAAAACATTGCGAGATAATTTCGTCAAAAGCGACTGCGTATCCGATCGCGCCGACCGGTGTGCTACCACCTATTGGTATTGAGTGCGGGCGCTGACCGTCGCTGATCAATTTCTCTGTCAATGTGTTGCGTGCATTTTCTAGATTTGCCCAATCGTTCGCCTCAAAGCCAGTGTGGTGCAGTTGCGCGCCGAACATACTAGAGAGCATTTGATTTCCTTCAAGTCGTTTTGGTTTCACACCCGATAGCACGAGATGCGTCGGCAGATTTAGTCGTGCACCTGCGGCGGCAGTCATCCGACAATGATTTGACTGTGCGGCGCCAACGGTGACTAGGCAAGTCGCATTGTTATCAAGTGCTTCAGCACAAAGAAATTCAAGTTTGCGGGCTTTGTTGCCGCCAACTCCGAGTCCAGTCAGATCGTCACGCTTGACCCACAAATTTGCACCGCCTTGAAGTTTGCCGCCCGACTCAAGTGGCGTCGGCAATGTGGCGAGAGCGACACGATTTATTTTTGGTTGCGCCACGCAACGCCTTCTGGCCATCGACCAATTCCACCATTTTCAAGCAACATCCCGGTCAAAGTGCGCTCGGTGTGGTGTGATCGCCACAACAACATTTCTTGTGCGAGTGGCAGAACGCGTTGCGGTTCATCAAAAGTTGTGCGCCAAGTCGGGTCGCTCGCCAAATCAAATGCCAGCCAACTGCCATCGCCGAATTGAACGTATGCGCAGTCGCGCTTTCGTCGCACTGCTAAATGTTGTCGTTCGAGTCGACCATCATGCGGCCAGTTTTTTGCTGCACCACCTGGGTCGTCATCGATATATATGTGTCGCCAGTCAAACTCGTATGACGCACCATTGCGCCAAAGCTGAGGCGTTTCTCCTCGCAAAAATTCGCCCAGCGGCATTCCATCACATTGCAGTGGCACCGGCACATCAATGGCTTCTGCGATTGTCGGCATGATGTCGACGTTTTCAGTGAATTCGTTTACGACTTTGCCATGTGCCTGCGGATTATTTGGGTCACGCACGATGCCGATGATGTGGTAACTGCTTTCAAAGAAGCCAAGTTTGTCTTTTAAGCCGTGGTCTCCAAGTTGGTCGCCGTGATCAGCAGTAATCATAATTAACGTGTTTTGCCATTCGTCGCGCTCGCGAAGTTTTTCGCAGATCCGACCGACTTGAAAGTCAACTTCGCTGATCATGCCGTAATATTGTGCGCGCATCTTTCGCAATTCAGGTTCGGTTTTCGGCGCAGCATTGTTGCCAGAATGCATCACTGCTTCATGAAACGGATGTCGAGTTTCGCAGGGAGTGATTGGAAGATCAACCTCGTCGGGTGAATATTCTCGCGACCATTTGCCGGCAGCGGCATATGGCGGATGCGGGCGCAAATAACTCAAGTGTGTAAACCACGGAGCGTGAATCGACGCATCGCGCTTTGTCAACCAAGCAAAAAATTCGTCTGTGAGAAAGTGTGAAATGCTTAAATCTTCGTGGCGATCTGGTTCGGTGTTCAAGGCGCCGTTGTAGTCGTCGCCCATGTCGTATCCTTGTCTTTTCAGATTTGCAAGCCACGGTGGATATGGCTCAGAAAGATTCAAGATGCGGTCAAAACCTGGCAAGACATGTTGATAACTAGAGAGTCGCTCGTCATCAGCCGAAGTAGTTGTTCGTGGGTCAACACCTTGATCGGTGTAGCCGAATATTGTCGGCTCGTAACCGGCGCGCAACGACATGCGAGCAACATTGTCAAAGCGATCGTCAAGTGGTGTGCCGTTGGCGCAGACCCGATGATTCATTTGGTATAGACCCGTATACAAACTTGCGCGACCCGGCGAACATGGTGCTGCCTGGCTGTAATGGTTTGCGAACCGTACCCCATTGCGAGCGAGTTCATCTAGATGCGGCGTTCGAACAACCTTGTGGCCAGCACTCGACAGACAGTCCCCACGAAACTGATCAAGTGTTATCAGCAGTACATTCGGCTTCACCCTTGGCAGAGTACTACTAACTTCTTGATTTGGTTTTTAGCTTTGGGCGGCTGCGAGTTCGCAAGCGGCAGGAGATTCTTTGATGACTCGATTTTTTGCGGAAGTTGGCGACTTGTTGATGCCATTTCGCCAGGCGTCCAAGAACCTCCACGGCCAAATTTCTCCTTGCAAGACTTTGTATTCATTTTGAGGACAGATACGCGAGATACCAAAATGCGTGTGACACCTTGTGATTCGGGCATTGCCTGATGATCCCATCACTCCAATCCATTGACCGGGTTCAACACGGTCACCACGCTTTACTTTGACTCGGCCAAGGTGAGCAAAGAAATACCGCACCCGGTCGTCGCCATGAATTGTGACTGTCAGTCCACCGCGAGTGCCCGGAAGATCAAGTTTTTCATCCCATTTATCTTTTGCTTCAACATCGAAAACTACGCCAGAAGTTGGTGCAAGAACATGTGCGTAGCAACCCAATACATCTGTTGCGGGGTAGTCAATGTGATCGCGCGGATAAGTCACGGCAACTTTCGAAAATGGAAAGACATATTTAAGACCAGACTTCGTATCTTGCGTGTCATTGACACTCGATGATGCATACACACTCGAACTCAGAATGACCGAAAACATCACTACGGCAAGTACCAGCCGCTTAAACATTCTCTAAATTTTACTTGTCTTTAGACAAGACCTCAGATGCTCGTTGCACAAGTAATTCGCGTTCATGTTCTGTGAGTGGTCGTGAAGTTCGTACATTTAATTCAACCCGGTCACCTTCTCCTGCGGCTTCAATATCATCAACAAACAAAACTGTAGTTAACCCCTTCGTTCCTGCCAAATCACGCATTGTGTTTGAAACAGTATTTGCGCTTGCATTGCTCGGCGAAATAGTCATTTCAAGTCTCGTAGTGACCGGTTCTTGGCTGAGATTGCGCACACTTGACAATTGACTGTGGGGGATATGGACAGTGCTGACACCATCGCGAAGTCGAGTGGTGACCATGCCAACATGTTCAACAAAACCATGAATAGGTTTTTGCCATCCGAGTTCGGCCTCAATTTCATCGCCGACGCCGTATCGGTCTTCTAGAAGTACGGCAAGGCCTGTGAGATAGTCATTGACTCGATGTTGACCACCGACGGCAAGACCTGCACCCAAGAAGCCTGCACTAGACAAAAAGAATGCAGCGTTTAGATCGAGCACATTAAAAATTGCGATCAGCGAAATTATCCACGCTGCAAGACTGATGAAGTGATGCAACATTCGTGTTGCTGCATCAATTCGCTGGCGGCGGCGCTGCTCGCCTCCTTCGATAGTTTCAGAACCAATTCGGCGCACGCTGTTCTTCCACCAGTTGGCGGCGTTAGTCGGCGGTCGATCAGCAATGCGCTTCACTACCAGACTCAAAACTGCATACGAAATTCGCGTGAAAATAAAACATCCAACGATGATTGCGATTGCAATCACTGGTTTGGTCATAAACCTAGTAAAACCAGTTTCTTCAACAGGTTTTTTTGCGTTGATAAAAGACAAGATTTGTACAAATAACATGCAGATATAGAGTTTGCCTTAATTCATAGGTAAAAGTGCGCTTTATGTGGCGCAAGCGTTAACTGCGCGGTGTGACTTAGTTGTAAACCGAAGAAAACTCAACAAGTGTGACTAGCGCTTCACAGCACGTCAATTTCGACCGTTTGGCCGATGTGGCATCTTGATGTCTATTGGGTTAAGTTTGTCCAACTTTACTAATTGGGGGATTAGATGGTGGCTGCAATACCAGGGTCGATAAACGACGTAAATACACAGTGGCTGGCTGATGCCACAGGATTCGACATCAAAACGGCCGACATCGGGATCATCGGAGTTGGAGTTGGTGTTGCGAGCGCGGTGTATCGCGCGAAACTCACTGGCAACAATTGCCCAGCGAGCGTGATCGTGAAAATGCCGGCGCTTGATGAGGCCGCAGTTTTTACTTCTTCAATTTTGCGGATGTACATTCGCGAAGTTCGTTTCTTCAAATCGTTGGCCAAAGAGTGTCCAGTGATTACTCCGAAATCTTTTTACGGCGAGATCAACGAAGAGACGAGTCAGTTTGCAATGGTGCTCGAAGATTTAGCGGGCCATCGTATTGTTGATCAGACCGTTGGTATCACAATTGACGACGCACGACGCGCGGTTGATGCACTGGCGAAAATTCACGCCAAGTGGTGGGGTCGCGCTGATGGTTTGGCTGCAGACGGTACGACGATTCCATTTAGTGATCCGATTTATCCTGCCGTGTTACCGGTGGTTTTCGCCGAAGGCTGGGAGAAAGTCAAGAAAGAACTTGATCTTACGGAGTCGATCATGAAAGTTGGCGAAAAATTCGCTCCAGCAATCGGTGGGTTGATGTTGTCGCTGATGGATGGCGTCACGACGCTCGCGCACGGCGACTTTCGCGCCGACAACATGATGTTTACCAAAAACAACGAATTCATTCTTTATGATTTTCAATTAATCGGCACTGGTTCGGGCGCTTACGACTTGGCGTACTTCTTGACGCAAAGTCTCACACCCGATGACGCCAGCAAGTATGAGCAAGAGTTGTTCGAGAGATGGCTTGAAGGTTTGCGTGCAAACGGTGTGACAGACATTGATCGCGATCGATTGTGGTTGCAATACCGGGGAACTGCGCTGTTCTGCTTGGTTTATCCGGTTGTTGCAAGTCGTGGCATGGATTTAAACGAGCCACGCTCGCGAGCATTAATTGAAACGATGAATTCTCGCTTTGAGCGGGCGTTTCACGAACTGGATCTTGCTAAATTGATTTAACAAATGGAATTGATACTTGTTCGGCACGGTCTGCCAATGCGCCGAGAAGTAGTTGAAGGCCCTGCTGACCCTGAACTTTCTGCGGAGGGTCACGATCAATCTGCGCGCCTAGCAATGTATTTAAAATCAGAGTCGATTGATGCGATTTATTCAAGCCCGATGAAGCGCGCTGTTCAGACTGCCGAACCACTCGCACAGACGACTGGCCTACCAATTTCAATAGTTGACGATGTTGCCGAATATGACCGACTGTCAAATGAATATATACCGATCGAAGAATTGCGTGCCGCCAACGATGAGAGATGGCAGAAACTTTTGACCGGCGAGTGGCAGTCAGATTCTGACACGCTTGAGAGTTTTCGCACCCGGGTTATCTCGAGTCTTGAGCAGTTGATCAGTCAGCATGCTTCGCAACGCATTGTCGTGACATGTCACGGCGGCGTGATCAACCAATATTTGGCACACATTTTGGGCATTGCCACCGAGCGCGGATTTTTCTATCCGCAATACACATCGATTCATCGGGTTGTGGCATCAAAAAATGGTTTGCGCTCGGTCGGCTCGTTAAACGAAATCGCGCATCTGCGATAATTTTCGTCGGCTAAGGCGACCGTTGAGTGCTGTTAGCGACGCAGCAACGGCGCAGTCAAACAAGTTGGCCCACCGTCACCTTTAACCGCGACATTTTCGCCGTTAAAAATATGCACAGATACGCCTGACTCGCGCAGTTTGCTCTCAATCTCTGGGTTGCCTGCCGCCAAAATCACGACGTCTGGTGCAACGGTCAAAATGTTTGCACCTTGAGTGTGAACTTCTTTGTCGTTCACTGTTAGCCAAGTGATGTTGCGCGATTTTAAAAACTCAAGCAAGCGAATCGGTGCGAGTGGCTCATAGACAACTGCTCGCGTTTGACTGATCGGTGAGAGCACCGACATCAAGTGCAACACCGCATTTGGGCCTTGAAAGTGCGGCAGGTCAAAGGCATGAACATCAACACCAAATGGTGCGAGCATTTTCCTAATCTGTGAAATGCCTTCGCCGTTAGTTCGATAACCGTGACCGATAAGTAATGTCTTCGCATCAAGCCAGACTTTGTCACCGCCGTCGGCGATTGCCGAGCCAGTGAGTTCACCCAAAATTGGCACACCGATGCGCACGAGGTCTTGGCGAATTTGTGCCGGTTCTGGTTGGCGCACCCGTTTGCCCATTTGCAACAAGATTGCGCCGTGTGGCGTCATGATCATCGGGTCGTGCATGTAAACCGCATCAACTAAACCGTCGACAGCACCGGCAATATGCACCGTGCAGCCAAGTTTCTCGAGCAACTGCACGAACTCATTGTGTTCGCGCACGAGTGACTCGCGGTCTGGCTCGCGCCATTGAGCGTCGGCTACGAAATTGCCGACAGTTGTAGGCGTTCGCACCAGCACGTGTTCAAGTTTTGAAACCATGTCTGGCGTGCCCCACATAGGTTCTCACGCTACGGCAGAATTGTTAGCATAAGGTTTTATGGCGAATGCTGCGGCGTTGAGAAACTCAACTAATCCGTTTTTGTCGGGCAACTTGGCGCCCGTTGATGTTGAAACAACCGCGTTTGATTTGCGTGTGACGGGTAAATTGCCAGACGAGTTATCAGGACGTTATTTGCGCAACGGACCGAACCCCATTGGTCAAGTCAACCCAGATTCGTATCACTGGTTTTTAGGTTCGGGCATGGTGCACGGCATTCGAATCAACAACGGTAAGGCCGAGTGGTATCGCAATCGTTGGGTGCGCGATCGAAACGTTGCAAAAAGTTTAGGTGAACAGACACCGCCAACAGATTGGCCAGCCGATCATGCGCAATTCGCGTCGAACACAAATGTGATCGGTCACGCTGGCGCAACTTGGGCGCTT
>CAXNFV010000043.1:0-7065 GCA_964201675.1 Ilumatobacteraceae bacterium
TAAAATGTTTCACGTGAAACAATTTAGCGTCAAATGCCCAATTTAAAGCCTTCTGGTAGCATTCATGCTCCAAGAATTAACCCTAAGAGGCTGTGAAATCATCGTCATCGAGCCCAAATTGTTTCACGTGAAACATCGCCACAGCACCAATTCTTGATGGTCCCTCTAAACCTAAGGCTCTCACTTGTTGTTCGTCCCACCGAGAATCACTGCCTGGTGGCGGCTCACTAATAATGATTACTCCACCCGGCTTAACGAGATCTCGAGATAAATTAAGAGTTTGTATTGGTGGACCCAAACCACGGCTCATCGCCACATCAAAATGTTTAGCCCATGTTGAATCTTTAGTCATAGTGCTTATTTCAGAACACTTGACGGTTACTCGATCTGTCAGGTTTAGCGCATGAACAGCTCTTACCAACACATCGGTGCGTCCAACTCGACGATCAACTAATTGGAGACTAATTTGTGGACAGAACAAAGCAACTATTAAGCCCGGTACTCCTGCGCCACTCCCCAAGTCGACTGCGGTACGCGCCGAATGTGGAATCGCCTCGGCAAACCACTTGGCATGCTTAATAATCTCTGCAACCGGAGCATTAGATAAAGCCCCAATTCGTTGGGCTTCTCGCAGTATTCGCTCCAAAACACGCATTCGAGATTCATCAACTGTGTTTGAGTTAACTGCTGATGGCCCAGTCACATTATAAAACTACACAACTTTCGCATAGTTTCGCGGTTGTACTAACGAATTTTACGACTCTAACGATTCATCGGCATCATCAGAGTTATCGAACTCTGCAGATGTTTCAAGAGTTGAAGCCAAAGCGACAACTACACGACGGAAAGGATCTGTGCCCTCTGAACGAGTCGAAATGCCTTTGCTATCAACAAGTGCATCATGAACGATTTTACGATCAGATGAGTTCATTGGCTCTAATGCCCTTGCTTGTCCAGAGGTTTTTACATCGGCAGCAACTTTTAGAGCAAATCGACTCAATGCCTCACGACGTTTTTCACGATAACCGGCCACATCAACTCGAAGTCGTGTTTCGTGGTCGCCCAAACGACGTTGACTAACTACACGGGTTAAATCTTGCAGCGCCAATAATGTCGCACCTTTGGTTCCAACCAAAAAATTGAGATCGTCGCCTAATACGTCGATGTCAATATTTTCGCCTTCGACTTTTGATGAGACTGAGCCTTGTAAACCGGCAGCAGTAACTAATCCTTGTAAAAAAGTAGTCGCAACATCACTCACAGTGGTCGGATCAACTGGTGGAAGTTCTGCGCGCGGTGTGCGCTCACGTGGTGTCTCAGACCGATTTGAGCGCTCCGGACGAGGTGATCGCGAGCCTCGTTCTGGGCGTGGACCACGATCATTTCTTTCAGTGCGCTCAGGTCGGGCACTCCGCTCATTTCGTGAACTGCTTGGTCGCGACGTGCGATCAGATGTTGGCTTGCCACGACGATCACGTCGATCTGCTTTGGCTCGAACCGAGTTTGGTTTAATTCGCGCTCTCACTCGGGCTTCGCCACGGGTTCGGCCAAAAAGACCTGCTTTTGGTTCTTCGACAACTTCAAATTCTGCATCTACATCGTCAACCCCTAAACGATCAAGTGCCAAAGCTTTTGCGTCGTCAACTGTCTCTGCTGTTGTTTCTACCCATTCCATGATTCAATTTCCTTTCGTTTGTTTTCTAAAATCTAAAAATTAATTGTTCGGTTTGTTTTTCTTCTGCACGAAACTGCTGCGGTTCTTTCCTGGTGGTTGTGGTCGGCGTCGCGTCGGAGCAGCGGAACTATTTTTCGGCGGAGTCACACGCTTGCTGACGAAACCTTGAGGCTCTTTTGATCCTGAATCTTTTTTCGACTTATTTTTTTTGTCGTCGGTCGACGGGTTTTTCATTTCTCGAGCGGTTGCGCTCGCGGCTTGTGCTTGTTTTCCAAGACTGTCGTCTTTCTTATAAAAACGTTGGGTGATGTATTGTTGCTGAACAATTCGAATCACAGCCTGCATCATGTAGTAAACAATCAATGCGGTCGGCAACCAAATCTGAAAAACCGCGAATGCAACAGGCATATATTGCATTAACTTTGCTTGGTTTGCCGACATCGATGGGCTGACTGTGCGTGACGCAATCATCCTTTGTTGTACAAGGTATATACCCGCCAAAGCCAGTACCAGTAGGGCATAAACAAGACCTGAAACAAAGTCGTCCTGCATCGCCCGAACCGGCGTTTTTGCCAAATCAATACCGAACGAAAGCATCTCAGTTTTGCCGACAAGAGATTGATAAATATCGGAAGTTTTATCAAGATATTTAGGTGCGAAGGCTCCGCCATCTTTCCGACTGGTCAATCCACTGATCGCACGAAACATAATGATGAATACCGGCATTTGTGCAAGTAGTGGCAGACAAGATGCAAGTGGATTGACTTTGTGTTCTTGATACAGCTTCATCATCGCTTCGTTTAATTTCTGACGCTCGCCTTTGAACTCATGCTGCAACCGTTTCATTTCTGGTTGAAGTCGTTGCATTTCAAGCATGCCTTTTGTGCTCTTGAGAGTCAGGGGAGTAATCAACAACATCACGACTACGGCGACCATCGCCAGAGCAAACGAATAGTCAGGTACGAGACCGTAGAAAAAAGCGATCACATTGGCGGCAATTTCAAACATGTTCGTGAGTCACTTTCGTTGAGTAAGAATGCTGTTGACAATCATGAATTTCTGGAACTGGGTCGTAGCCACTCGGCCCGAAGGGTCGACAGCGCACAAGACGGCGCAAGGTCATTAGCCCACCTCGCCATGGGCCAAAAGTTTTAATCGCTTCAGTGGCGTAGTTTGAGCAACTTGGATAAAATCGACAAGGCGATAAGCGGTAATAGAACACTTTTTGATAAAAATCAATAAATTTAAGCAAAAAATCACCCATATTCAGCTAATTTCAGACAATTTTTGGTCAATTTGAGCATTTTTAGCTGTTTTTACAACTTTTTGGGCACATTTTGCAAGCAAACTGTCAACATTCAGGCCTAAATCTTCAAATTTTAGCTTTTTGGCCCCTGAGTAGGCACCTATTAGATACCAACCAGGCATAATTGACTTAGTTTTAACGATTTCACGCAAACGTCGGCGCAAAAGGTTGCGTTCAACCGCGCCACCCACCTGACGACCCAAAGCATAAGCGATTGCTGGCTGAGCCAAATTTTGGTCAATAATCATGCTGCACCACAAAGAGCCTGAACGAACATATGTTCCGTCTTGCTGGAGTTGTTGAAAAATCTGTCGCGTTGTAATGCGACTGATCAAGCAGAGAGCCGGTAACGGCCCTTAGCCCGACGGGATTTAAGCACGGCCCGGCCGGCTCGAGTGCTCATACGATTGCGGAACCCGTGTTTGCGGGACCTACGGCGATTGTTTGGTTGAAAGGTGCGTTTCACGCACGGCTCCTGACGTCAAGAAAAATTCGTATTTCTAAGACTAGAGGTAGAACTATCAGAGGGCAACGCCAGAACCAAAATCCTCAGCATTTCTCCACCTGTGGAAAACCTGCTAATTTTTGCCTCCCGATTAATTTCAAACGAATATATCCACAGTGTCTTTTTGGCTTTGATGATTCTGAGAATTTGATCCCGAATAAACGGTTTTAAGCGATGCAAGCGAAGAAGGATAATGCGATGACTAACGAAACAATCGACTCAACCCAAGAGCATGAAACAATTTGGAAGGCGACGGCCCAGGTTTTGCGTTCGCAAGTCTCCGAGGCTGTGTGGTTCTCAACATTCAACGATGCGATTGCTGTTGCCGATGACAAAATGAGTTTGCGTTTAAGAGTGCCTAACTCGTTTGTCAGAGATCGAATCTTGACTCGTTATATGTCGCTGGTGAGAGACGCACTAGATGAGATCGGGGCTGCAGATCGTCAACTGCGAGTTGATATTCAAACTGCTACGGCTGTCGATGTATTAGAACAACTAACAACAGAAAAACCGGTGTCGCTTTCAGAACCGATTGTTGTTGAACGAAAATCAAAGTCCATCAATCAGACGGTCGTGCAAAAAAATCGAGCGGGCAAGGGTGCCGCAATCGGACTCAATCCGCGATACACATTCGAAACTTTTGTTAAAGGCGCATCAAACCAGTTTTCTTTGGCTGCAGCTATGCGGGTTGCCGAAACCCCTGGTCGCTCATACAACCCTTTATTTATTTATGGTTCGGCTGGTCTTGGCAAGACACACCTATTGCACGCCATTGGCTACTACGTGCACGAGCATTACCCGGATCTAGAGGTTCGTTATGTGTCAACTGAAACTTTTCTAAATGAATACGTTGACGGTATTAGAAATAACACAATTGCCGCGTTCAAAAGAAAGTATCGCGAAGTTGATGTACTGCTAATTGACGACATTCAATTCATGGAAGGCAAAGAAGGGCTTCAGGAAGAATTCTTTCACACTTTCAACTCTTTACATGGTGCGAACAAACAGATAATTATTTCATCCGATCGTGTTCCAGATGCAATTCCGACTTTAGAAGATCGTTTGCGTGGCCGTTTTAGGTGGGGGTTAATCACCGACGTTCAACCTCCCGACATGGAGACCCGTTTGGCGATTTTGCGAAACAAAGCCGAGCGCGACGGTATTGATATTGCGAGTGATGTTCTCGAATTTATAGCCAGCAATGTGACGTCAAATATTCGTGAACTTGAAGGTGCGCTTATTCGCGTGACGGCTTACGCCAGTCTGAATCGCACAACTGTTGATGTTGAACTCGCTAAGAATTTGTTGACTGAATTGCTTACAAAGAATGCTGTCAAACCACGCACCAATGAACAGTTGCTTCAAGAGATCGCCGATTTCGTCGGTTTTAGTGTTGAAGAGATTAAAGGCAAAAGT
The DNA here is from genome assembly GCA_964201675.1 of Ilumatobacteraceae bacterium. Lineage (GTDB taxonomy): Bacteria > Actinomycetota > Acidimicrobiia > Acidimicrobiales > Ilumatobacteraceae > BACL27. The sequence continues at coordinate 4,903 of CAXNFV010000043.1, forward strand.
CGACAGCGACCTTTGGTAACTGCCCGACAAACCGCGATGTATGTGGTTCGAGAGCTGACCGATCTTAGTTATCCGGCAATTGCTCGGTTATTTGGTGGGCGAGATCACACGACTGTAATTCACGCTGTTGATAAGACCACGCGGGTTATTAAAGAAAAAAAACAGGTGTACGAACAAGTGACTGAACTAATCAAGAAATTTAAATTGTCATGATTCGCCTGTGTATAACCCTGTGTAAATCGCTGAACTTACAGGTGGATAACAACGGTTTATCAACTGCTTGCCAAACTACAAAGCCGCAAGATGTGCCCACTGCCTATTGCCTTTCCACATGGCTCAACCGCATCTACGCTAGATATCAGATGGTTTTTCCACAATCCACAGGCCTTATTACTGTTATTAGAGATATATACAGATCTCCACATTCAATAATCAGCAACTCTGCGCAAACTCGCACACATCACCAAGTGAGGTTCAAGCCATGAAATTTAGAGTTGAAAGAGAATTACTTTCAGAAGCACTTAGTGGCGGCGCCCGTGTTGCATCTAATCGAAACAACGCAATGCCGGCTCTTTCGGGTGTGCAATTTGAAGTCAAAGGTGATGTACTTGTCTTGACCTCGACCGACAACGACCTGAGTCTGCGATTCGCCTTGGCTGTGGCTGGCTTGCAAGACGGAGTTGCCGTTGTTAGCGCAAAATTAATCAGCGACATTGTTCGTGTTATGCCAGAAGAAAAAGTCACCGTTGATGCGCAAGGAGACGAAATTACAGTCTCGGCCGGCACATCAGAATTTAAAATACATTTGTTTGCGGCATCTGATTTTCCAAACATTGTTACCGCCGGAACACAATCCGTGACGATGAGTGCAAAAGTTTTCGCTGAGTCACTCAGACAGGTTGTTCGTGCGGCGTCAAGTGATATGCAGCGTCTTGCTTTGACTGGTGTGCTGATGGTCGCTGAACCAGATTCGGTTTGTCTGGTTGCTACAGACTCCTACCGTTTGGCCGTGCGCGAATTGCCGGGTGCCACAATGCTTGGCCACGGAGCAGAAATCGTTGTGCCGGGGCGAGCGCTAGACGAACTTGAACGACTGATCGGTGACGCCGAAACGATGACGATGGCACTCGTTGAAAACAGGGCGACTTTTGAAGTCGGAAAGGCCACCCTAACGACAACGCTTTTAAATGTTGAATTTCCTAAATACAAGCAATTGATTTCGGCCAGTTATCCAAATAAGACGACTACGGCCAGAGAACCCTTTTTAGAAGCCGTTCGACGGTTGCGAATTCTTGCACGCGAGACAACGCCAGTTCGCCTTGAAATGTTGAAAGATTCAATTCGTCTTTCAGTGGTCACCCAAGACCTTGGTCAAGGTGTCGAAGATTTAGAAGCCAAACTTGATGGCAACGAGATTACTGTTGGTTTTAATTCGCAATATCTTTTAGATGGTATTGATGCGATTAGTGGTGATGAAATAACAATCGAGTCAACAGATCCAGTTAAACCAGCAGTTTTGCGCGGCGTCGGCGACAAGAATTATTTGTATCTTGTGATGCCACAGCGATTAACGACCTAGTTCGACACAGTTCGTTTCTAAGCCAAGACTGCAACAGAAATTTGACGAGCGTCAGCCCGACGTGATTCTTCAACAAATTGAACTCAGCGACTTTCGTAACTACACGCACGCGAAAGCCGATTTTGACACCGGGGTAACAGCAATTATTGGTTCTAACGGTCAGGGTAAAACAAACCTTACCGAAGCACTTGGATATCTATCCACGATGAAAAGTTTTCGTGGAGTGCCAACCGAAGCAATGATCCGAAACTCAACACATACGGCATTTGTTCGCGCAAAGGTGCGCCATGACGACAATCGTGAAATTTTGATTGAAGCGAAACTCACCACGCAAGGTCGCAACCAGGTTTTAGTTAACGGAGTCAAACTGCCCAAGACACGTGACCTACTCGGCATGGTTCGTACCACGGTGTTTTCACCGGACGATTTAGATTTGGTAAAAGGCGGCCCGCACCTTCGTCGAGATTTTATGGACGATTGTCTTGTTGCTTACGCGGTTAAATACGACGCATTGAGACTTGATGTTGATCGAGTTGTGCGACAACGAAACGCCGTGCTCAAACAATCCGGTGGGCGAGTAAACA
>CAXNFV010000044.1:0-6925 GCA_964201675.1 Ilumatobacteraceae bacterium
GTAGTTGTTGTCACTGGTTCTGGTCGAGGCATCGGGCGTGAACATGCCCTGAGCCTTGCCAAGCATGGGGCATTGGTCGTCGTCAACGACTTGGGCGCGGGTGTTGATGGCAAGGGCGGCGACACATCGCCTGCACAACAAGTAGTAAACGAGATCGAGGCAATGGGGGGCAAAGCAATCGCCAACGGTGATGACATTTCGTCATGGGCAGGCGCCGAGCGATTGATACAAACCGCTGTAGAAACATTTGGTGATTTGCACGCGGTCGTGAACAACGCCGGAATTCTGCGTGACCGTATGCTCGCCAACATGAGCGAAGAAGAATGGGATGCAGTAATCAAAGTGCACCTTAAGGGAACTTTTGCGCCGTCGCGATTTGCTGCGGCTTACTGGCGTGATCAAAACAAAGCAGGCAAACCTGTTGACGGAAGAATCATTAATACTTCTTCGGTGTCAGGAATCTACGGCAATGTCGGGCAGACAAATTACGGCGCGGCGAAAGCCGGCATAGCCGCCTTCACGACAATTGCTTCACTCGAACTCGGCCGTTACGGCGTAACGGTAAATGCAGTTGCTCCTGTTGCGTTGACTCGGATGACAGAAAACCTAGGACCAGCACCAGAGACTGAGGCCGAGCGCGAGCACCGTTCACCAAAGTGGATCGCGCCGATCGTGACTTGGCTCGCGTCGACAGAATCTGCTGGTATTACTGGTCGAGTGTTTGAAGCCAGCGGAGATGTTTTGGCGATTGCCGAAGGATGGCATCGCGGGCCAACAAGCAAGCCTGTTGAAGATCCAACGAAACTTGGTCCGGTTGTTGAAGAGATGATGTCCAAGGCCCGGCTTAACGCAGGCATGGATGGCCGCGACGGCACCTGGCCACAACCGCAAAAAAAATAATTGCGCACACGTAAGCCGACATTCGCGCGAATTCGTGGCTGTAAGCGTTAACTAGAAAAGTTTTAGTTCGTCGGTTTTTTTGCCGCGAAGTTCGTCGTAGTCAACTTCACACCAGCCAATATTGCGACTCTCGGCGAGCACTCGTGCTTGCGGTTTGATTGTTTGGGCGACAAAGATGCCGCGAATCTTGCCGAGCGATGTATCGGCATGCAGACACTCTAAGTACCGAGTGAGTTGTTCGACGCCGTCAATCTCTCCACGGCGTTTGATTTCGATCGCAACTGTTTGACCTGAAGAATCTCGACATAACAAATCAACTGGGCCGACCGCAGTTGGATATTCGCGACGAATCAAAGTTAAGCCAGTTTCGATTACTTCAGGTGTTGCCGCCAGTAAAACTTGAAGGTCAGCCTCAACACCATCTTTTGTGAGTCCGGGGTCTTCACCCAGTTCTTGTGCGAAATCGGCGTGTGTCTCGACTAGTTGGATCGTCAGTGTTTCGCCTTTCGGATTGCGAACAATCAACCGATCATTGAGCTCTTCAAATGTGTTGGGCGCATTCATCCAATTGAGCGGCTTGTAGGCACCGCCATCGGCATGAATCGCCACACAACCATCTGCTTTAATCATTATTAGACGCTTCGCAACTGGTAGCCAAGCATTGAGTCGACCTTCGTAGCTCACACTGCAAGTCGCAATTATCACTCGCATTTCAACTAGCGCTTTACGCGTTCTCGCATTCGTTTTTGAATCAATTCACGGCGTTGTTGAAGCTCGCGGTAAGTCAAACTATTGGTCTCTAGTTCAACACCAAGACCGGCTTTTACGCTGTCAAGGTTGATTTCAATTGTGGTGTGATCAATGCCGAGTTCGCGACCAAGTTGCTCTCCGTGGCGCTGGGCGAACAGCATCGAAATTGCCGCGATTTCGCCGAGTAAATCAAGATCTGGGGCGAGACGAGATATTGCACCGTCAAGAAAAACCATATTTTTAACATAGAGCATTAATTCTTTGGGCATGCGTGCGCCATAACCAAGTAGCGATTTCATGATTCGTTGAACTTCTTTCACCAACTCGTCAGCAGAAAGTTTCGTTGGATCAATCGGCGGACGATCTAACCCGAGATCAACAATCACCGCATCCAAGTCAGTATCCATTGGCAACGCCCCGAGATCTCGTAGCGCAGTGACTTGACCCTTGACATCGTTGGTTGTTGCACCGAGCATCAGCCGAAGAAACGCAAGTCGGCGCGGGCCGCTTAAACGACCGACGATGCCGAAATCTAGTAGCGCAGTTCGGCCATCTTTCATTACGAAAAGGTTTCCACCATGTAGATCGCCGTGGAAGGCGCCATGAACCATTGCGCCTTCCATAAACGCGATCATGCCTGTGCGAATTACCGCTTCTGTATCAATGCCGGCGTTTTTCATGCCGACAACGTCATCAAATTTGAAACCTTCAAGTCGCTCCATAACCAAAACACGCTGTGTAACTAATTTTGGGTGCGGACGCGGCACGATGTAGCCGGTTTGATTTAAATCTCGCAGAATGCGAGAGATGTCGATCATGTTGTCGGCTTCCATCCTGAAATCAAGTTCTTCAACAATCGTTTCAGCAAACAACTCAACAAGCGCTGGAGGATTAGCCAATGCCGCAATCTTCAACCGACCGACAAGATGTGGTGCAAGCCACGACATTACTTTTAAATCTTTTCTGACAAGTTCAATGACTTTTGGTCGCTGAACTTTTACTACAACTGTTTCGCCAGTGCGCAGGCGAGCCAAATGAACTTGTGCGATTGACGCGGCCGCAAGTGGGATGGTTTCAAAAAACTCAAAAGTGCTTTCAATGGGAGCGCCCAGATCACGCTCAACAACCTTGCGCACATCTTTGAATGATTCGGCGGGTACTTGATCGCGACAAAGTTTAAATTCATCTACCAGTTCGGTTGGGAATAATCCTTCGCCACTTGAAATTATCTGACCAAGTTTTATATATGTCGAGCCAAGTTTTTCAACGGCTTGGCGCATTCTCTTTGAAATGTCGAGTCGCGAATCTTTGTCAGATTTGTAATGGTGCAATTTCTTATGCCATAGCCACGGCAGCAGGGCGGGCAGAAGCACTCGCATTACAACTAGCAGCCGCAACACAGGTGGAATTCGTGAGGGCTTTGTCAGCACGGGTACTTCTCTTCGTGCCGTTTGACGCAAAACCGGCGCGATGCTCAGCCAGTCAATTTGATTGCAGTCTAAAACCCAAGGCGGGCTATCGCTGAATGCGCCCCAGTCAAGATCAGTCATCGCCTCAGTCTGCCGTTTATCGGACAGATTTGTGCAACGCTGTGAGAACTGACTCAGCGAGATCGGCGCGGCAGATAATTAAATCTGGCAACCAAGTATCTGAATCGTTGTAAATGAGTGGTGAGCCATCAATTCGGCTAGTAAAAAAGCCTGCAGCGCGTGCGACTGCAACTGGTGCAGCAGAATCCCATTGATGTTGCCCACCCGAATGTAGATAAATGTCACACTCGCCGAGCACAACGGACATCGCCTTGGCACCCGCAGAACCAAGTCGCATTGCATCGCAGCCCAGCGCATTTGCAACGATCACTGCTTCGCGCGGAGTGCGGGTGCGAGAGGTGACGAGTCGTGGCGGTCGGTCTTGTTTGTCGGGTGGCACGTGCGGTGGGTTGGTGCTGAGCGTCAACTCGATTGCTGGCAAACTCACGGCACCTGCAACTAGATCGCCTTTGTTTGTTTCATCGCGCTGCCACAACGCGACATGCACCGCCCAATCTTGTCGCTCTGGTTCGCTGAACTCTTGTGTTCCATCAAGTGGATCGATTATCCAAACGCGGTCGGCAGAAAGTCGCGCTGTGCTGTCGGTCGCTTCTTCGCTAAGCACCGCATCGTTGGGGCGATGTTCGCGAAGTTGTGTCATCAAAAACTCCTGCGCCATTGCATCTCCTGCATCTTTTAAATCCCAGCCGTAGAAACCTCGTTTTACGAGTTCGTTACGCAGTGCTACTAAATGTTTGCCAGTTTCTGTGGCAAGGTAAGTGGCAAATTCGGCGTCTTGTTGGTGCTTTGGGTCTGCAATATTTGTCAAGGCTGGCGACCAAGTTTTGTCGCATCTCGAACAATTGAACGCAGTGCGGTTTCGTCGGTGCCCGTCTTGACAAGTTCGGCTATTTGTCTTTCGAGGATTTGCGCGTTCGCTTCGTCGAAGACATCAAGGCGACTTGTGTTGGACGAGACACTGGCGATCAACAAGACGAGTGCTGCAATGGCGGTCGTAACCCCGATTGTCGTAACGACACCGACGTTGTTGCCTGCGATCGATGAAATGATCATTCCGGCGATGCCTAATACGAAAATCGCAGAACATGAAATTCGAATTGTGCGAACGGCTGGCGATGACATTGGTTGTTGTGCTTTTTACTTTCTTGAGAGAGGTTTGTATTTTATTCTCTTTGGTTGATCCGCAGAAATTCCGAGCTCTTTTTTGCGCCATGCTTCGTAGTCGGTGAAGTTACCTTCGAACCAACGCACTTGGCTGTCACCCTCAAAAGCCAAGACATGGGTTGCGATTCGATCCAAGAACCAACGATCGTGACTAATCACGACGACGCAACCAGGAAAACTTTCAAGAGCAGTTTCGAGCGCACGCAGAGTGTCGATGTCGAGATCATTTGTTGGTTCGTCGAGCAACAACACATTGCCGGCATTTTTCAAAAGTTTGGCCAAGTGCACTCGGTTTCGTTCACCACCAGAGAGATCTCCGACACGCTTTTGTTGATCACTGCCTTTGAAGTTGAAACTTGCGACATAAGCGCGACCGTTGATTTCGCGATTACCGACTTTCATCACTTCGACACCCGCAGTAATTTCTTCGTAGACAGAAGCATCTGCGTTGAGCGTGTCGCGACTTTGATCGACATAACTTAAAGACACGGTGTCGCCGACGGTCACGGTGCCAGAATCAGGGCTCTCTTGGCCGGTAATCATTCTGAACAGGGTTGTTTTACCTGCGCCGTTGGCGCCGATGATGCCCACGATGCCAGCAGGCGGCAAGTTGAAAGTGAGTTCTTCAATCAACAAACGATCGCCGTATCCCTTGGAGAGATTTTTGATTTCAATCACGACATCGCCCAGGCGTGGCCCAGGTGGAATCGCTATTTCTAATTTGTTGTCGTCGCGTTCGGCTGCCTGGGCCTCGGCATGCAACTTGTCGTAGGCCGCGAGTCGTGCCTTGCCTTTTGACTGACGGGCCTTGGGGGCCATGCGTACCCAATCAAGTTCGCGTTGCAATGTGCGTCGTCGAGTTTCGTTGGCTTTTTCTTCGCGTCCAAGTCGCTCTTGCTTTTGCTCTAGCCAACTCGTGTAGTTGCCCTCAAACGGAATGCCCTTGCCGCGGTCGAGCTCAAGAATCCATTTTGCAACGTTGTCTAAAAAGTAACGGTCGTGAGTGATCGCAACAACTGTGCCCGAATATTCTTGCAAGAATCTTTCAAGCCAGTCGACACTCTCTGCGTCTAAATGGTTTGTGGGCTCGTCGAGTAGCAACAAGTCGGGTCGGCTCAACAAGAGTCTGCACAACGCAACGCGGCGTCGTTCGCCACCTGAGAGTTTTGTTACGTCGCTCTCGTTAGGTGGGCAGCGCAATGCATCCATCGCAATCTCAACATTGCGCTCAAGGCTCCATGCATCGACTGCATTAATCTTTGCCTCAAGTTTTGCCTGCAGTGCGCCAACCTTGTCGAAGTCTGCGTCTGGTTCAGCCCACATCGCAGTTACTTTCTCGTATTCGGCCAACAGATCACGAATCGGCGCTACGCCATCCATGACATTTCCGAGAACATCTTTCGTTGGGTCGAGTTTCGGCTCTTGCTCAAGCAGGCCAACTGAAAAGCCGGGTGTCAGGCGTGCTTCGCCGGTGAATTCGTCGTCAAGGCCTGCCATGATCTTGAGCAGACTTGACTTGCCGCTGCCGTTAGATCCCAGAACACCGATCTTGGCTCCAGGGTAAAAAGAAAGTGAAATGTTCTCGAGCACCGTGCGATCTGGCGGATAGAAACGCGCGAGTTTGTAGCAGGTGTAAATAAATTCAGCGGCCATAAGACTTATAAACTACTAGGCGATTAGATGTGCTTGTTTCATTGCAACTCAAGACCTCAGTCGGTATTTATGGTAAGTTTTTGCTTGTCATTTAGTCGTCTAAAACTCAAATTTATAAATTAACGAAAAAGAAACGGGAGAAATCATGGAGTTACTAACTCAGGCTTATATCGGAGACTTTCTATTTAGATACCTGCACATTCTTGTGGGTATTGTTTGGATCGGTTTGCTCTACTACTTCAATCTCGTTCAGGTGCCAGCGCTTGCTGCTTACGGTGACGAAGGCAAAGCCAGAATGATCACCCTCGACAAAGTTGCACGTCGTGCATTGTGGTGGTTTCGTTGGGCTGCAATCGCAACATTAGTAACAGGGTTGTTGATTACTGGTCTGATCAAGGACTACTGGTTGCAAAATTATGCCCACAACATGACGATTACTCTCGGCATGATGTACGGCATCTTGATGGCCGCCAATGTGTGGATGGTTATTTGGAAGAATCAGAAAGTTGTTCTTGCCAATGCTGTCAATGTGTTGGGTGGCGCTGCTGCTGATCCGGCTGCTGCGACTTCTGGTCGAAAAGCGTTGCTTGCATCTCGACAAAACTTTATTTTGTCGTTCTCCATGCTTTGGTTCATGGTTGGTTCGGCCCACTTTTATACTTCGGCTTTTGGTGACGCGACTCAAGGCAACGCGGTGACTTTGTTGATAATCGGTGTTGTGCTCGGTGCGATCTTGCAGATCAACGCGCTCGGCATGCTCGGTGGCACTGCTGCAACAAACAAATTGTTGTGGCCATATGAGTCGCACAAGAACGCGATGATCACGGGCGGTGTCTTGTGGCTCATTCTTTGGATCGCATCAGAGGTGCTTCTTAAATAGCCATCGTTACGATGTAACTGATGGTTGA
>CAXNFV010000045.1:0-6873 GCA_964201675.1 Ilumatobacteraceae bacterium
GCGGCTGCCTGACATCAATTACTTCCCACCAGCCTGAGTTTTCAACGACCCAACCCAAAGCTTCGAGGCGACCAAGCGACACCGCCGCGTCAATGGTCGCAAGATCGGTGCGATTCACAAAATCGTCGAGTGTGAACGGCGCACCAGCCATGATTGCAACTAGGTTCTGATCGCTCTCACACAATCTTGCTCTTGGGTTATAAATATTTTCTTGGGATCGACGGTTGTCAAGACCGAGAGCAACGAGCACATCTTGAGCGCCGATAATCGGCAAACAGCCTTGCTGAATCAACTGATTCGTTCCGTTCGATGCAACGTTGCGCGGCGAACCAGGCACAGCCAACACCGTCACATCTCGCTTTTGTGCTTCGTCAACGGTGATCAGCGAACCACCTGTGTCACGAGATTCGACAACAACTAAAACTTCACTGAGCGCAGCCAAGATGCGATTGCGCAACGGAAATCGAAATGCTTCAGGTGGCGAACCTGGCGCAGATTCACTGATCAACGCACCATGCGTAGCGACGTCTTGCCACAGTTGGGCATTTTCTCGCGGATAAACAACATCCAGACCAGACGCGACAACACCCACAGGTCGGCCAACTGTTCGATCAGCTAGTCGATCAGCTGGCCGATCAGCTAGTCGACTCTCGAGTGCGCGCAACGCACCGCGGTGAGCCCACGCATCAATCCCCCGCGCCAACCCCGAAACCACACAGACATCGTTTGTCGCCAAGTCATACGCAATATGCGAAGCAAGATATCTGCCTGAGGCCGTGGCACTGCGAGTGCCGACCATTCCGACACGACGGTTGTTCAAAGAAGATAGATCTCCGAAATAAAAAAGAACTGCCGGTGGGGCCAAGTCTGCAATCAATGCACGCGGATAATTTTCATCACCAAAAATAGTTATCTTGATGCCGGCTTTTGTGCATCGTCGTTCAATCTGATCTTGCAAATCTTGGGTCGCACGATGCCTCAACAATGTCGAAAGATTTTCGACACGCAACATTGCCGCGACTACTTCGTTGGGTTTTGCTCGACCTTGAACCACCGCCCATGCGGTTTGTGGGTCGTGATGTTTTAACAGAGTCATCAATCGTTTCGGACCAATTTTTGGTAACGCACACAGTGCAGCAGCGGCAATCTGATCTTTAGATAAAGACTTTTTGGATACCGAAATTTGGGACTGCATTTTAAAACGACATTTCTCGCGTGCGCAGACCAGATGCGAGATCAACTCGCAATAGCAGAGCCAAATGCAAGTGCGTCTCATCAATCATTTGCGGGGCTCCGGCCAAATCGGCAATTGTGCGTGCCACTCGCCGAACCCGGTGATAGCCCCGACCTGTCAGATGACCCGCTTCAAGTTCTTTTCGCAAGAGTTGTTCGGCTTTTTTCGTCAATGGCGCTGCGCTATCAAGTTGTTGGCGCGTCAATGCAGAGTTCGTGCCGCCAAATCTAGAAAATGCGAGACTTCGCGCCTTGGCAACTCGCGCTGCAACCACACTTGTTGGTTCGCCAGCAACGGGCGAAATTAAATCGGTCGTGTTTGGTCGTGAAACAGCAACTCGCAGATCAAAGCGATCGAGTAGCGGCCCAGAAAATCGGCGCAGATATCGCGCCCGTGCGGCATCGTCACAGGTGCATGACCCGGGCGTGCCTTCACCACACGGGCACGGATTGGTCGCCGCAACAAGCAAAAACTCTGCGGGCATGACAACACTTGTACGAGCACGGGCCAAATGTACAACTCGTTGCTCAAGTGGTTGACGCAATGCATCCAAAACTGACGGAGCAAATTCGCCGAGTTCATCAAGAAATAAAACACCGTGGCTGGCGAGAGAAATTTCGCCAGGTCGCATCAACGCCGTGCCGCCGCCGACCATCGCGACCATCGAAGATGAGTGGTGCGGCGCGCGATACGGTGCGTCTCTTATTAATCCACTATTGCGAAATTCGGTTTGCACCGACGAGTGAATCATCGTTGCCGAAATGGCCTGCTCATCATCTAATGCCGGCAAGAGACCGACGAGTCGTTCGGCAAGCATTGTTTTGCCCGCACCAGGTGGGCCAACTAAAAGTAGGTGATGTGAGCCAGCGGCCGAAATTTCTAACGCTTGTCGCGCGACGGGTTGTCCTTGCACGTCGGCAAGATCGTGCCTTGATTTATTGTTGTTGATCAAAGTCTCTTTTGAGTTTTCTTTTCGCCACTGGCTACGGCCTGACAGACACTCAACGACTTCAAAAAGTGTCGTCGCTGAAAAAACTTGGGTGACGGTGGCGGCACTAGCTTCACCAAGGTTTTCTGGTGCTACGACTGTTTGACGATCAATTGTCGCCAATACAAGCGGAGTCGCACCACGAACAGGTCGCAACGAACCGTCTAATCCCAACTCGGCGATGAACGCATATTGAGTGAGAATTTCAACCGGCAACACACCTTGAGCCACAAGCAGGCCAACTGCAATCGCCAAATCTAAACACGCTCCAGTTTTTCGATCTCCACTTGGCGCAAGATTCACCGTGATTCTTCTTGTCGGCCAGGGTAAATCGCTTGACAATAATGCTGCACGCACTCGATCACGACTCTCACGACAAACCTCATCTGGTTGACCGACAACGGTGAACCCCGGCAACCCGATGCCAGCGTGAACTTCGACATCAACTCGTGAACCACGAACACCAAGCAAAGTTGCTGACCGAACTGATGCAAACACTCGCCCAAACCCCCGTTTCTAATTTGCTCAATCTCTTTGACGCCAGTCGATATCTCATACCTGAGATACTTGAGGAAGATGATTTTCAAAACGACATCGAGATCCAACTCGTTTGACAAATGTGTACACAGCTACGAGAAACTGGCTACACAATTAATTACGAAAAAATCAGCAAAAACGCTCGCATTAATTTCTTGTCTCGGATTGATGGTCGTTTCGTGCAGTGAAACTCCGCGCACTGCTACAAATTTCTGTCGTCAGTTGGCAAAAGAGGCGCCGTTCATTGGAGATCCACCAGTAACAGCGGCCGACGTCGCGGCGATGTTGGCAAGATATGAGCGACTCAGCAAAGCCGCGCCATTAGTGATTGAGGATGAATGGAAATCACTGACCGAGTTGCTCGCAGTCGCTTCACGCGTCAAATCGATTGACCCTGAGAGCGTTCAAGCAGTCATTGAAATGGCTTACTCAACCGAAAAAGATTCTGCGGCGGTCGCAGAATGGACGCGAGAAACTTGCGGAATCGATATCTCAAACGGACTTAAAGTCGCGCCGACTGGCTGAAACTTTTAGCGCATTTCTCCACGCTTGACAATCACTTTGTCGACCAAACCATAATCGCGTCCTTGCTCGGCGGTGAACCATCGGTCGCGCTCTGAGTCGGCTTGAATCTCTTCGAGTTTTCTGCCCGAGTGGTGCGCAGTCAACTTGGCCATGCTCAATTTTGTGTAGGCAAGTTGCTCAGCTTGAATCGCGATGTCGGATGCCTGACCACGCAACCCTGCCAATGGCTGGTGCATCATGATCCGCGCATTCGGCAATGTGTATCGCTTGCCTGAAGCACCAGCAGTCAACAAGAACTGTCCCATTGAAGCGGCAAGCCCCAAGCAGACTGTGGCAACATCGCAGGACACAAATTGCATCGTGTCGTAGATTGCCATGCCGGCGGTTACTGATCCGCCTGGACTATTTACATAAAGCCAGATGTCAGCCTTTGGGTCTTCGCCTTCAAGAAACAACAACTGCGCACAAACTTGGTTGGCGATTTCATCATTGACATCGGTGCCGAGCATGATCACACGACTTTTCAACAATCGCACAAAAATATCGCTACGAGAGTCGAAACCACCCTCAAGGGCTACTGGAAGAATATTTGACATGCCTTGCAGGCTAGTGCGCTCGCAACTATTGCCGACGGACGCCGCTGAAAATCACAATCACACGCTCGTCATCGGCAATCTCGTGGCGTATTGCCAAAAGACCCGCAAGACCAGCACTGCCAGTCGGACTGACATCAATATTTGTCACACGATGGGCAAGAGCATGACTCTCGTGAATTTGTTGTTCGGATGCAACAACTGGATAACCACCGCTATCGGCCATTGCGTTGCACGCGCCGATCCAGTCGTATGTCTCGTCGTCGAGAATTCCATCGGCCAAAGAAACAGGTGTGGTTTCCCATGGCCACATGCACTGCGACCATCGCGAGCCGGCATTGCGCGCGCCACCAGTCGTGTTGGCAATTTCAAAAGCGCGCGCGAGCGGCGCACATCCTTCTGTTTGCACCGCATGAATTTTTGGTTTAGTTGCTCCTGCGAAAAATCCACTCGCCGCGCAAGCCACGAATGCACCACCACCCGCTTGCACGAACATGCGGCTAATCAACGAACCAGATAATTCTTCGGCGACAACTGCCATTTCAAAACCGATTGTCCGACCACCATCCAGACACCATGCATTTTCTGGACCTTGAACTCCAAACGGAACACAACCTTGCTCAATGGCTTCGCGAAATCTAAACACACATGGATCACCAGGTTGGTCGGATACAAGTCTCGGGCAACGGATCACATTTGCTTGCAATGAATCTAGAATTTTTATCGTTGCTTCATCTGCACTTTGTGGCACAAAAACCTGAATCGGCCAATTGACTGCGCGTGCCAGCGTGCTTGCAGCAATCGCCGCGTTACCGCAAGACGCAATCGCCAGTGCCGGCCGTTGTGTTGGCGACTCCCATGGTGCGTGACCGACTAATTCAACAGTTATGAGATGCAACAACTCAGTAAATAGATGTCTGGCTTTTTGTGAGCCTGCGACATTATGCGTTTCATCTTTGATCCACACGCCGCCACGATTGTTGAACCCGAGAGCGTCAGAAAGTGCGTCGTTGCGCGCGAACGGCGTGGTGCGAAAACCAACTCCAGCAATTTTTGATACAGCCTCGTCAAGATCGCGAATGATTTTGGTTCGTGCTACAAAGTCAAGACCCAGCGTTGCAGCAAACGCATCCCATGCCAAATATCTTTGAAATGCGATATACGGATTGGTGTGGCCACTGCTGCGTAGTGGCGCTATCGCATTCTCAAGTTCAAGCACATGATGTCTGTTTGAATTAGTCGAGTTCGGGCATCGCCAAGAAAAGATTTCATTGATCGAAACTTTTGTGCCACACACCGAGCAACGCCAGCCAGTAACGACCGGGATATCTTGCATTTTGACTTATTTTGTGGCAACAACCCGACGGTTGAACTCGCCAATGAGTTCGTCCCAGACGGGAAGGTACTTGCGTAAGTCACGCCAAAACGAGTGCGAACGACGAGCCTCAAACACCGCAAGTGGAGTGCCTTGTTGCTCAACCCATGTGTAATAACCGAGATTAAAAATTCGCGTTCGATCGCGTTCGGTGCAATCAATAATCGCATCAGTGCCGACAGTTGCCAAGTGCTCGGCAAAGACTTCGGCGGCGTCAATTTCGCTGAACGAGTTATTGAAGCGTCGAGCCAAAGTTTTTACCCTCTCGCTTGGATACAGGTCTGCGCCATCGGTGGCGATCGTGATTAGCGCATCGTTCGCACCGAGCCCAAGGAGTTTTGCAGTTTTAATCGCCGCAATCACATTGCAAATCGCCGAAAACCCAAAATGTTTCAGCGTCTCAACAATTTCAACTGGCACACCTTTGCGTTCAGCCAAATATTTACAACCAGCGGCGGTGTTGAACATCACATCGAGTTCATCAGTCGCTCGATCCGATACCGCGGCCACGACGTCGGTGTTCATCACGTTATGAATCAACGGAATGTGCTTGTCGCCAATGCCTTGAATGTTGTGTTCACCAAAACCATTTTCTAACATCGTTGGGCACTCAAGTGCTTCAACCGCGACAATTTTTGTACCATAGTCGTCTTTGAGTCTGTCACCCGCACCAATCGTGCCCGCCGAGCCAGTCGCCGAGGTAAAAGCAACGAGTCGTAATTTGCCGTTGCGTTGTTTGTTGACATGTTCAAACACGCTTGACAACGCGCGACCGGTCACTTCGTAGTGCCCCGCATAATTTCCGAATTCACAAAACTGATTGAAGATGAAATTTTTCGGGTCTTTTTCCATTTCATTGCATGCATCATAAATTTCTTTGACATTGCTTTCGGTGCCAGGAGTACGAACAACATCGCTTGGGTCACTCACCCACTTATCCAACCAGTCAAAACGCTCTTTTGACATACCGGCTGGCAACACCGCGACACCGCGTGAGCCCATTATTCGACTGATGGCGACCCCACCTCGCGCATAGTTGCCCGTCGAAGGCCAAACTGCGCGATGTCGACTTGGGTCAAACTGCCCGGTGATCACGCGTGGCGCCAAGCACGAATACGCAGCCAAAACTTTGTGTGCCGTAATCATCGGAAACCGATCACCGAACATCACAATGATCGGACTCTCGATGCCGGTCAATGAAGTTGGTAAAACAACATGGTCAGGAACATCAACGCGATCGCCTTGCATATTGTTGTACCAATGCACACGAAATAAGTTGCGCGCATCGGGTGCATTTTTGTCGACGCCTTTTGCATAGTTTGCGGCGATCAGCGACGGGTCTGCCAGTTGGGCAAATGTTGGCAGCAGCACATTATTCTTGGCGCAAAGTGCGACGCTGTTATCTAGTGCTTGCTGGTCGACGATCGTGTCTGCCAAGCCAAGTTGGCCTGCCATTGCCGATGCGTCTAAAACACCAGTCGACGCGTGAGAGGCTTTATTTGTTGAAGTCAAGATTTACATTATGTCAAAGAATGCTCCTGACCCACTACTCTTACTGCGCAAGGCCGACGTAGCCCAATGGCAGAGGCACGGCGCTTAGGACGCCGCCAGTGCGAGTTCG
>CAXNFV010000046.1:0-6872 GCA_964201675.1 Ilumatobacteraceae bacterium
TGGCATCTTTAACTTATAGATCTCGACACCCGCATCGCTCTCGCGACGAATTATGGCAACGCCGTTATCGATGTTGAGGCCTTTGGCGCCGTTGACTATTGGTCGGCCTAGTTTTAACGCGGCACGAACACCCACTTGGTAGCCACAAGAGTCTGCAGATTCATTGCCGAACAACACCAGATCAAATTTTCCGTTTGTTGCTTCGAGTTGATCAATCACTTTGGCGATTGCCTGAGCAGTGCGTTGTGGATCCCAATCTGCCGTATCAATTGGTACGAGAACTGCTTTCGTGGCACCGGTGCTGACAGCAGTTCGCAATTGTTCTTCGGCTTCTGCTGGGCCAAGAGTCATTACGGTGACTTCGCCGCCATGTTTCTCGACCAACTGAACCGCCTGTTCGACCGCGCATTCTTCGTGTGGGCTTACAGTGAAACCCAAAAATGCGGTATCAACCTGTTGACCATCGCTTGTGATGTTGATGCGTGCACCAGGTGCGGGCACTCGCTTAACGCAGACAAGAATATTCATTTTCGCTGATGTGATCTTTTAGCTCTTCATTCGTGCATCGGTTGGGTCAAACAACGGCTGACTGCCAACTCGTGCAACGCGAACCGGGAAGAGTTCGTTCATGTACATGACTCGAAGTTCGTTACCTTCAACCGCATGTTCTGGCGTGAGGTAGGCGAGCAGCAAATATTTGCCAAGTGATGGCGCTGCGCCTGCTGTTGTTACGCGCGAGACGCGACCCTTGGTGTCGACAATTCGCTCACCAGACTTAGTCAAGATCGGCTCGTTGCCGCCCGTCGGATAACGCTTGATGCCTGCCTTGCTGGTGTTGTCGATCATTTCGAGTGTGCACATGATTGCGCACGGTTTTTCTTCCCGTGCTTTCATGTATTCGGCTTTGCCAATGAAATCAGCTGATTTTATTTTTGCACGATTTAAACCAGCCTCAACTGGGTTGTACTCGCTCTCAAGTTCGGCACCCATCAATCGGTAACCCTTTTCGATGCGACCAGTCACGGCATAGACACCCATGCCAACTGGGATAATCCCGAACTCTTCGCCAGCCTTGGCGATCGAATCCCACATGCGAAGACCGTGCTCCATTTTCGTGTAGACCTCCCAGCCATTTTCTCCGACATAAGAAATTCTGAACATCGTTGCGGGTACACCGTCAATCAGCACTTCGCGAACCGACCCGTAAGGAAAGTTCTTTTGCGAAACATCAAACGGCACGAGTTTGCCTTCGGCGCTGATATTTTGCGTTGCCTTAGCCATCGTCTTTTCTGCATTCGGACCCCACACACCAATCGTGCACAGTGAACTCGACATGTCGGTAAATGTGACCGAACCATCTTGTGGCATGTGGCGCTTAAACCAATAGTTGTCGCGTCCGCCGTCGAATGCTCCGGTGATGACTCTGAAGTGATCGGCACCGAGTCGCATGATCGTAAGGTCGCCCCTGAAGCCACCACCTGGTGTGAGCAACGGCGTATAAACCGAACGACCAACAGGTACATCAACATTGTTGACGCACATGTACTGCAAGAAAGCGACTACGCCAGGGCCAGTGAAGTCGAATTCATTGAAAGCAGTGAGGTCGACCATGCCGACCGACTCGCGCATTTGCAAGTGCTCGGCGTTTGTAATCGGCGACCACCATCGAGCATCCCACTCGTGTGGTCGCGACTCACAAGCCGCTTTGAACTTGCTGACCAATTTTTCGTTTGAGGCGAACCACTGTGGACGCTCCCAGCCGCGGGCATCAAAGAACGTTGCACCGGCTGCTTCTTCACGTGCATAGAAAGGGCTGCGGCGCATGTTGCGCTGAGTGCCCCATTGCTCACGTGGGTGGACGATGCCGTATGTTTTGTTGAAGTGTTCATCACATCGCGCATAAATATGATGTTCAGTTTTTTCGTGCGCATAGAAGCGCGAAATATCTGACGAGTGTGGGTCGCACAGATGTGGGTAACCATAGGTCATCCACTCGGCAACAAGTTGCGCGATGCCCGGGCCTTCTTTAATCCAAACGGCTGCAGCCGACCAAAGATTCTTAACTTCGACTGTTTCACCAAGCACTGGCATCGCATCAGGGGTGAGCGAAAGTAGACCGTTGATTGCATATTTTATCTCGGCGTCGCCGAGCATCTCCATGAGTTCGATTGCTTGCTCCATTTGCGGATCAAAGTCATCCTGAGTGAGCGGCAACTCAGTTGGCGAGAGAGCCGACGCTTCATTTGACGGAATGTCATCTGGGTGCATGAAAATTGCGCGGTGCGCGTAACTGCCAACTTCCATCGAGCCAGCAGTTTGACGTTCGTAGCAAAACGTATCCATGTCACGCACGATCGGGTAAGCAACTTCGGCATTTGTTTTTTGCAAAATATCAATTGGTCCAACGTCTGCCATTTGGTGAACTGCTGGAGTCAACGGAATATTTGCGCCTGCCATTTTGGCGATGCGAGGGCTCCATACACCGCAAGCCACGACGACGTACTCTGCTTCGATCCGACCCTTGTTGGTAACGACTGCTTTAATCGTGCCATTCTCAACTTCGAGGTCGAGCACTTCGGTGTTAGCAAAAACACTTAGGTTGCCCGAATTCACAGCACCTTCACGCATCAATGTGCCAGTTTGCAAAGAGTCAACGCATGAAACACTTGGTGTGTAGAAACCGCCGAGAACAATCTTTTCGTTGATAAACGGTACGAGTTCTTTAACTTCGGCAGGTGAAAGCAACTTGGCGTCGATACCCCAAGATTTCGCAGATGTCATGCGACGATTGAATTCTTCGAGACGCTCTGGGTTGCGTGCCACCTCAATACCACCGCACGTGTTGTTCATTCCCATTTCGATGTACTGCTTTTGCGAGGCGAGAGTTAGCAGCGCCATTTCTTTGTTGTGATCAGTCGGAAAAATAAAGTTTGATGCGTGACCAGTCGAGCCACCAGGGTTTGGCAACGGACCTTTGTCGATCTGCACCATGTTTGTCCACCCGAGTTTCGCAAGATGACCAACTAAACAGTTGCCGACGATGCCGGCGCCAATGACTACGCATTTTGCTGATTTCGGAAATTCACTCATTTTGTCCCCATTAGTTCTCAGTTGGTGATATATCAACACGATATCACTCGGATAGAATAATTTCAAATGGCCAAAGAGTCTTTGAGCGAGCAGGCGTACCGACTGATCCGGGGCATGATCGTGCGCCTTGAATTAACCCCTGGCGCGGTTGTGCGTGAAGACGAATTGCAAGACCAGTTAGAGATTGGTCGCACACCTATTCGCGAGGCGTTGCAACGCTTGGCTCGAGATCAGTTTCTGATTGTGATTCCGCGGCGTGGAATGATCGTTTCAAATATTGAAATTGCTGAGTTGTCGACACTCTATGAGACACGTGCGATTCTCGAACCGTACGTTGCTCGCTTGGCGTGCGATCGTGGCACTGCCGATCACTGGAAGCAGATGCGCAAAGTTCTCGATGAAGCGAAGAAACGGGCGAAAACTGCGCAAGATCAAATTCAATACGATGCGCAGTGCCATGAAATTGTTTGGGATGCGGCTGGCAATCGTTTTCTCACCGACACCCTTGATGTGCTTTATGCACAAAGCGATCGTCTTTGGCACATCTATTTGTCTGATGTAGCCGATATGGGTCATGCCCTTGAAGAGCATGACGAGATACTTGCGGCGCTCGAATCGGGTGACAACGAACTGGTCTACAAACTTTCGGCGGCGCATGTGCGAAGTTTCGATGCACAAGTGCGCGATGCAGTGCGCAAACGCCTCGAATTTATTTCGTCTTGATTATTATTGTGTGCTGAGACTGGCGCGAAACTCACCTTCGCGCATTTTTTCAAGAATCTCGCGTGGGGGTTGATCTAATTTCTCGAGTGTGACACCGATTACTTGAGCAGTGCACTCGTAGTTGTGCGGATACGGACCAACGGGTGAACCTGTGTCAACGCCAACATCAAATGTCTCACCACTCATTGAAAAAACGAGTGGCACAGTTTTTTCAATGCGACCTGTTGCAACTTCGGATTTGTCGACAACCATCGAAACCGTGCCACCTGCTCCAAAGCCACCGTCGTAGGCAAAAAAAACTTCTATTAGGTGTTTGCCGACATTCAGTGAATCTGCACTAGCGAATGAAGAGTGTTCATGACCGAACCAGTTGTAATGAAAAACAGGTCGTGCTTTGTCGTCAAGATAGAGCGACCAACCCGCCATGTTTCCGCCTTGACAGACGATGACACCTTGATTCGACTTGTGAGTGACTTCAATTTCAGCGCTAATGCGATACGAGCAGTTCTTAAGGTTCAAAACCGAACTTTCTGGCATTCGGGTGTGTGCTGCTGTGTACTTTATTTTTGTAAAGCCATCTAGCGAATGTGGAACAGCAAAATCTCCGTGACGCGGTGAGCCTGGGTCGCGCAACGGATAAATGCCGTACTGCTTTGCATGCTGATCGAATAGGTCTTGAAGTTCGGCGAGTTTCTCGGGGTGTGATTCTGCGAGATTGACTGCTTGCGAGAAATCTTCTGCGACGTTGTACAACTCCCAGCGTTCTTGCGGGCCGTCAAACTCAAAACCCTGCAGGCGAATCCACGGCAGGCGACCATGAAAGCACGAGGCGATCCATCCATCGTGATACAACGCTCGATTGCCCAAGATCTCGAAATATTGCGATGTGTGAGTGCTCGGCTTGGTAGCACTATCGAATGAATACTGCATCGATGTGCCGTGAATTGGCATCTGCTCGACGCCATTGACATGAGTTGGTGGTGTGATGCCTGCAACCTCATAAATTGTTGGCGCGATATCAATCACATGATGAAACTGAGTTCGCAATGTGCCGACATCGCGAATTTTCTTTGGCCAAGAAATTGCAATCGCGTTGCGGGTGCCGCCGAAGTGTGAAGCAACTTGTTTCATCCACTGAAACGGTGAGTCGAGTGCCCATGCCCAACCGACATTGAAATGATTTTCGCATTTTGCCGTACCGAAGTCATCGATATGTTCGAGCAACCACTCTGGGTCTTCAGGGACACCGTTTTGAAATGATGGTGCACTCCATGCACCGTGAATTGTGCCTTCAGCAGATGCGCCGTTGTCGCCGGTGATATAGATAACAAGCGTGTTGTCGGCGATTTCAAGATCATTAAGTGCGTCAATCACTCGTTTGATTTGTGCATCTGTGTGGGCGAGAAACCCTGCGAAAACTTCCATCAGTCGTCGCGCAACTGGTCTAAATCGCTCCGGGTAATCACTCCATGCAGGTATCTGTTCTGGTCGTTTTGTCAAAGCAGTATCGTGCGGGATGACTCCAAGTTTTAATTGTCGCTGGTAAATCTCTTCGCGAAGTTCGTCCCATCCGCCATCAAATTTGCCTTTGTATTTCTCGATCCATTCTTGAGGCACATGATGAGGCGCATGAACCGCTGGCGTTGAAAAATAACAAAAGAATGGTTTGTTTGGTGATGAGGCTTTCTGGCGTTGCATCCAAGTGATTGTTTGATCAGCGAGATCTTCAGTTAGGTGATAATCGGGGTTACCGACATGCGGTGAAATTGGTGTTGTTTGATCGTAAACAGGCGGCTCATACTGCGAAGATTCTGCGCCCATGATGCCGTAGAAGCGATCAAAACCGAGACCTGTCGGCCACCTATCAAACGGCCCTGCTGGGCTTTGCTCCCAAGATGGTGTTAAGTGCCATTTTCCAAAACAAGCTGTGCTGTAACCAGACATTCGAAGAACTTGGGCAACAGTTGCCGACTCAGGAGGAATTGCGCTGTCGTAACCAGGAAATGAATTCGCAATTTCAGTGATACCACCCATGTGGACTGTGTGGTGATTGCGGCCAGTCAACAGAGCAGCTCGCGTCGGAGAGCAAAGTGCGGTTGTATGAAACTGGTTGTAACGCAAACCCTGTGAAGCGATTTTGTCGAGACCTGGTGTCGTAACTGGTCCGCCGAAATTACCAAAAGAGCCAAACCCAACATCGTCAAGCATGATCAATAAAATATTTGGAGCGTCTGTTGGGGCCTTTGGTGCAAGAAGTTTTTCGGGTGTTGAATCTGTTATTACTTTCTTGATCTCGCCTGAAAACTTAGGTGTTGCATGGGGGAGATTCTTTTGGCTCACGACCGCAGACCATCAATATCAAACACGCCAAGTGCGCTTTTGGCAGTCGCAAGATCGCCTTCAATTTGTACTTCGCCCGAGTCAATAGCCTCGGACAAAGTCACCACGCCCGTCAAAATATCTGCCCACTTTTCAATCGTGCAAGTGACTTGAATTTTCGCATCTCGTCCGTCGGTCTGCTTGGCAATACAGTTTCGAATGTGCAGACCAGTTTTGTCATGACTCGTGAAGTTGAAACCAATATTTGCGTCAATGCCAACAGCACGCTCAGGGTCAAGCATCACTCGCAAAATGTGCACTGATCTCTCAGCAGGTGCAGAAACAATCTGTTTGCGGGTGAGCCTGTGAGTATTGAATCGCGTCAAATCAAGTGTGCCGTCAAGATCGCGGGCTCGGGTTAAACACCAATTTCGAATGTTCGCTGCAGTTGTTCGTTGAGCAATCAGTCGAAGCGTGCTTGCGAGTAACTCGCGATCCGAAGTTTCACTATCACTGCTGTAACTAAGCCACGACCCAAGTTCGCAAGCCCATCGTAAATCGTTGTTTTGTATCGCTTCTCGAGTGATCTTGCGCACAGTTTCGCGGCCACCGAACCCCGAGATCATTCGATCCGAGTGTTCAATTCTGGGCAAAGGAAACAGGTTCGCTGGGTCACCATCAAACCAGCCGAATAATCCTGAGCGAATTTGACGAACATGATGTTCTGCGACGCCATAAAA
>CAXNFV010000047.1:0-6852 GCA_964201675.1 Ilumatobacteraceae bacterium
ATCGGTTTTTTTAGAGTGAATGGTGAGTCGTATCAACATCTAAAAACCAATAGATGGATTCTTTCGGGTCACAGCACGCTTGGATACGAAACCCTCGTGACAGGTGTGCCTATCGGGTTCGTTTTGCCGATGACAAAGATTTTTGAAGATCTTGACTTTGACGCGACTAGCAACCTCGGCCCGTCAGGTTTGTTTTGGTCGCGCAGTGATGATCCACAAGAGCACAACCGAATTTTCACATATTTAGACTCTGTTTCTGATGAACAGTGGGAGCGAGACAGTGGTTCAATTCGTGACCAGTTAATGGTTTATGACTACGGCAACACAAAAATTCGGGCTTATGTTGAGGGTGTGCTCGCTGATAGTTTGGAGAGCGAGCAATCTGAAAATAATTAATAAATCAATCGAAAATTACTGATTTAAGGGGATGAGTCATGGGTCGCACAGTTCGAGCAGCGTTATTGCAAACCGATTGGACGGGCGATAAGGGCACGATGATTGATAAGCACGAGGCGCAAGCTCGTGAGGCCGCCAAGCAGGGTGCGCAAGTTATGTGTTTTCAAGAACTGTTTTACGGCCCGTACTTTTGCCAAGTTCAAGAACCAGAGTATTACTCGTACACCGAACCAATTCCTGATGGTCCGACAACAAAGCGCTTTCAGGCGTTGGCCAAAGAACTCGGCATAGTGCTCGTATTACCGATGTATGAGATCGTTCAAGCTGGTCTGTATTACAACACAGCGGCGATCATCGACGCCGACGGAAAATATCTCGGCAAATATCGCAAGCAACATATTCCACAGGTCAAAGGTTTTTGGGAGAAGTACTACTTCACTCCAGGCACAGGTGGATATCCGGTGTTTGACACGGCAGTTGGCAAAGTCGGAATTTACATTTGTTACGACCGACACTTTCCTGAGGGCTGGCGAGCACTCGGTTTGAACGGCGCCGAAATTGTTTTCAACCCGTCGGCGACAAGTCGGGGACTCAGTGAATACATCTGGAAGATTGAGCAACCAGCTGCCGCCGTGGCCAACATGTACTACGTCGGCGCTATCAACAGAGTCGGTATTGAACCACTTGGTGATGACGATTTTTACGGTCAGAGTTATTTTGTCGACCCAGAAGGAAAATTCGTCGGTAACCAGGGTGACCCTTATAAGCCAGAGCTGATTGTTCGCGATCTAGATATGGACAAAATCAAAACTGTTCGTGATCGTTGGGCGTTTTATCGAGATCGTCGCCCAGACGCTTACGACGAATTAGTTGAGCGCTAAAAACAACCAAATACTTTTACAAATAAAACCACGGAAGGAATCATGGCACGCACACTTATAAAAAACGGAACAGTTGTCAGCCCGACCGGACGGCACGACTTTGATGTGCTCATCGAAGGTGAAACAATTTTGGCCCTTCTTGAGCGAGGCAAATCAGACTCGTTAAGTATCACTGCCGACAAAATTATTGACGCCAAAGGCAAATATGTAATTCCTGGTGGCATTGATGTGCACACCCACATGGAGCTTCCGTTTGGTGGCACGGCAGCGGTTGACACATTTGAAACCGGCACAATTGCCGCTGCCTGGGGTGGAGTCACAACAATCGTTGATATGGCGTTGCAGAGATACGGCGAAAATGTTCACGAAGGTCTTGCCGAGTGGCATCGCAAAGCTGGTGGCAACTGTGCAGTTGATTATGCGTTTCATCAAATCATCGGCGGAGTTGATGAACAGTCCCTAAAAGACATGACGTATTTGGTTGACCACGAAGGTGTGACGAGTTTTAAGTTGTTTATGGCTTACCCTGGCGTTTTTTACAGCGACGACGGACAAATTCTGCGAGCGATGCAAACGGCCAGCGAAAACGGTGCAACAATTATGATGCACGCCGAAAACGGCATCGCTATTGATGTTCTTGTTCAGCAACACATTGCACGCGGTGACACCGATCCGAAGTATCACTCTTATTCACGCCCAAGTTTGCTTGAAGGTGAAGCGACGAACCGCGCCATCGTGTTATCCAAAGTTGCGGGCAATGTGCCGTTATATATCGTTCACATGTCGGCGTCTGAAGCGCTAAACGCTCTGGCCGAGGCGCGTCACGAGGGTCTCAATGTATTCGGTGAGACTTGTCCGCAATACCTATATATGACGCTTGAAGATCATCTGGCTCGACCAGGTTTCGAAGGCGCAAAGTTTGTTTGCTCGCCGCCAATTCGCAGCAAGCACGACAAACATGATCACCACGGCGACCTATGGAAGGGATTGCGAATGAACGAACTAGCAATCGTTTCAACAGATCACTGTCCGTTCTGTTACAAGGATCAAAAAGAACTCGGTATCGGCAATTTCTCGAAGATTCCAAATGGCATGGGTGGAGTAGAGCACCGCATGGAGCTTATTTATCAGGGCGTCGTGCAGGGCGAACTCTCACTTGAGCGTTGGGTCGAAACTTGCAGCACGACTCCGGCTCGTATGTTCGGCATGTACCCACAAAAAGGTGTCATCGCGCCAGGTTCAGATGCCGACATTTTGGTTTGGGATCCCAATAAAAAGACGAAGATCGGCATTAATGACAAGCACCACATGAACATGGACCACTCTTCTTGGGAAGGCACCGTGATAGATGGCAAAGTTGATACGGTTCTTTCGCGTGGCATGGTTGTAATTGAAAATGATAAATACACTGGTCGCAAAGGTCACGGCAAATTCATCAAGCGTGGTCTGTGCCAGTATCTCAACTAATTGAATAACGCTCTAAATTTTTTAATCAAACAGGAGAAATCATGAATCGCATTAGTCATTGGGTCAATAACAAAGTCGTCGCTGGCACATCAGGAATGTCCGGAAAGGTTTTCAACCCCGCAACAGGCAAACAAGAATCAGAAGTTGACTTGGCCAACATCGCCGATGTCGATGCGGCGATTGCTTCTGCCAAAGCAGCCTTCCCTGCTTGGCGCGCGACAAACTTGTCTCGCCGTGCAGAAATCATGTTTCGGATGCGTGAACTCGTTGACGCCAACCGCAAAGAGATCGCATCGTTGCTTACACAAGAGCATGGCAAAGTGCCAAGTGACGCGCTTGGCGAAGTCGCACGTGGTTTAGAAAATATTGAATTTGCTTGCGGTGTACCGGCAATGCTCAAGGGCGGGTACTCAGAGCAGGCATCAACCGGAGTAGATGTCTATTCAATTCGTCAGCCGCTCGGTGTTGTTGCAGGCATAACACCATTTAATTTTCCGGCGATGGTGCCGATGTGGATGTTTGCCAATGCGATTATGTGCGGCAACACATTTGTTTTGAAGCCAAGCGAAAAAGATCCGTCAGCGTCGATGTTTATCGCCGATTTATTGCGTCAAGCGGGTTTGCCTGATGGCGTTTACAACGTCGTGCATGGTGACAAAGTTGCAGTCGATCGTCTGCTCAATCACCCAGATATCGCTGCGGTGAGTTTCGTGGGTTCAACACCAATCGCAAAATATGTTTACGAAACCGGAACAAAAAATGGCAAGCGCGTGCAAGCACTTGGCGGCGCAAAGAATCACATGCTGGTCTTACCAGACGCCGATCTCGATATGGCCGCTGATGCCGCAATCAGTGCTGCTTACGGTTCAGCCGGCGAGCGATGCATGGCTATCTCGGTTGTTCTCTCGGTCGACACCGTTGCCGATGCGCTTGTTGAAAAAATCAAAACTCGTGTGCCAAACATAAAAGTTGGCGCGGGCACAGACCCAGCCAGTGAGATGGGTCCATTGATTAGTCGTGAACATCGTGACAAGGTGGCCGGTTACGTAACTGGTGCTGCGAAAGAAGGCGCAAAAGTCGTGATTGACGGCACCGATAAAGCCAAAGAAGAAGGTTTCTTTTTGAACCCAAGTTTGATTGATCATGTCAAGCCAGGAATGAAATGCTACGACGAAGAAATTTTCGGACCAGTACTTACTGTCATGCGTGTCAAGAGTTACGACGAAGGCCTGCGAACAATTAACGACAACCAATTTGGCAACGGCACGGCAATTTTCACTCGTGACGGTGGTGTTGCGCGCCAGTTTCAGTATGAAGTAAATGTTGGAATGGTTGGCATCAACGTGCCGATTCCGGTTCCGGTTTCGTATTATTCGTTTGGCGGATGGAAGGCAAGTTTGTTTGGCGACCAACACATGTATGGCCCGGAAGGCATCAACTTCTATACGCGCGGCAAAGTCGTGACCTCACGATGGCCAGACCCGCGAACATCGCAAGTTGATCTCGGCTTCCCACACAACCGGTAATCAAAATGGATATCGGTATTGTTCTGCAGACAACGCCACCTGCAAGTCAGGTGATTGATCTCGCAGTACAAGCCGACGCCCAAGGTTTCTCGCATGTGTGGACATTCGACAGTCATATCTTGTGGGAAGAACCATTCGTTATTTATAGTCAGATTTTGGCAAAGACTCGCAATGTCATCGTTGGGCCAATGGTTACAAATCCGGCTACTCGTGACTGGACGGTAACGGCGAGTTTATTCGCGACTCTAAACGAAATGTATGGCAACCGAACCGTGTGCGGCATTGGTCGAGGAGACTCGGCAGTGCGAGTAACAAACGGCAAGCCGACAACTTTGGCGACATTGCGCGAAAGCATTGATGTAATTCGTGAACTTTCGAACGGACGCGAAATTGACTACAACGGGTCAAAAATAAAATTCGAGTGGGCATCAAAAAGTAAATGCGAAGTTTGGGTGGCTGCCTATGGGCCAAAAGCATTGCAATTAACTGGCGAAGTCGGCGACGGCTTTATTTTGCAACTTGCCGACATTGATATTGCGGCTTGGACAATTGATGCTGTTCGCAAGGCTGCTCGCGATGCAGGTCGAGACCCAAAGTCGGTCAAAATTTGCGTTGCAGCGCCGGCATATGTCGGTGATGATTTGGCGCACATGCGCGAACAATGCCGTTGGTTCGGGGGCATGGTCGGTAACCATGTTGCTGACATCGTTTCGCGATACGGCGACTCAAGTTCTGTGCCCGCGGCTCTGACCGATTACATAAAAGGTCGCCAAGGTTATGACTATAAGCAACACGGTCAAGCCGGAAACACTCATACGACTTTCGTGCCTGATGCAATTGTCGATCGGTTTTGTATCCTCGGCAAAGTTGATGAGCATTTGAAGCGTTTAAACGAGTTGCAAGAAATTGGCGTCGATCAATTTTCGATTTATTTGCAACACGACGGAAAGCAAGAAACCCTTGATGCCTACGGCAAACACATTTTGCCAGAAATTGCTGCGCGATCTCAGGCCTCTAAATAATGAAATTGATGCGTCGTCTCGCATATCGCACGTTTATGTTTGTGGTGACACTTGGTTTAATCGTTGCCCTCTGGGAACTTTATAAGGCAACTGGTCCGCAAGATGGCGGTCTGCTTTTTGGTGTTCGAGTTTTGCCCCGCGCAAATGACACCGCAATGCCCCATGTTTCGACAATGCTCAGTCGCTATGGCCGTCCAGAAGTGCGTGGCTCGGATAAAAAAATTTGGGTCGTTGTTCTCTCAGGCACATGGTTTTCATTGCGACTATCGCTTGTCGGATTTTTTCTCGGAACAACAATCGGTATTGGTTTAGCAATTCTGATGGCCAGATTCAACACCGTTCGACGCGGATTGTTGCCGTATCTTGTGATGTCGCAGACCGTTCCGTTGATTGCTCTTGCACCATTGGTCGTCAGTTGGGGCGGAAAACTCGAAATCGGTTCATTCGTCTGGCCGCGTTGGCTATCGGCGTCGATACTTGGCACTTTTCTCGCATTCTTTCCGGTTGCAGTTGGCACTCTGCGGGGTTTGACTAGTGCACCGGCGGCGGCAGTCGAACTTATGAGCAGTTACGCGGCCTCATGGCGACAGACACTTTTTAAGTTGCGATTTCCCGCTGCAGTTCCGTTTTTGGTTCCGGCATTGAAACTCGGTGCATCAGGCGCCGTAGTCGGTGTCGTAGTTGCCGAGATTAGTACTGGTCTCAAGGGTGGCATCGGGCGATTAATTATTGAATATGCGCGTGAAGCAACTGGTGATCCGGCAAAAGTATTCACCGCGGTTTTTGGTGCAGCGGCTCTTGGGTTGACAATGTCAGGATTAGTTGCATTTTTTGATTTATACCTAATGCGCAATCGACCAAAGGAGACCAGTACATGAGTGTTGTCGCAAACATGAACGCTGTTGAAGTTGTTGGCGCTAG
Organism: Ilumatobacteraceae bacterium; assembly: GCA_964201675.1. Lineage (GTDB taxonomy): Bacteria > Actinomycetota > Acidimicrobiia > Acidimicrobiales > Ilumatobacteraceae > BACL27. The sequence goes on from CAXNFV010000047.1 coordinate 6,214, forward strand.
CAAAATATTTAATGAAGGTACAGCCAATCAAGTAGACGCCCTACTTGATGTAAATTTAACAATTGCACCCGGCGAGTTTGTTTCGCTAATTGGCCCATCTGGTTGCGGCAAATCAACTTTGTTGCGGTTGATCGCCAACTTGCTTGAACCCACTCAAGGTGAGATCAGCGTTAACGGCAAAACATCCGTGCAAGCGCGACTCGATCAAGACTACGGAATGGCTTTTCAACAAGCAGGATTGTTTGATTGGCGCACAGTTGGCAAAAATATTGAACTCCCACTCGAATTGAAAGGCTGGAACAAAAAGAAGCGTGAAGCACGCGTAGCCGAGATGTTAGAGCTTGTGAAGTTGCAAGATTTCGGCAGCATGTATCCCTGGCAACTCTCTGGCGGTATGCAACAACGTGTTGCAATTGCGCGCGCACTTGCGGCGCACCCGCCACTGCTGTTGATGGATGAGCCGTTTGGTGCGTTAGATGAAATGACGCGCGAATATATGCAGGGTGAGTTGCTTAGAATTTGCGCGGAAACTTCGACAACGGTGGTCTTTGTACCTCACTCAATCCCCGAGGCTGTTTACCTTTCGAATCGAGTCGTAGTAATGTCACCGCGACCCGGGCGAATACTTCAAGTAATTTC
>CAXNFV010000048.1:0-6820 GCA_964201675.1 Ilumatobacteraceae bacterium
CCAACGTTCAAGCAACATCGTTGTTGGTTACTCACCTCAATGGTTGGACGCAGGCCTAGAGTTTTCACTGCAACAGTCCCGAGGCGAAGATCTCCGTCGTTTGGTCACCACCGTTGGTCCACATCGTGATGATATTGAATTAGAAATCAATGGTTTGGCGGCAAAAACACACGCGTCACAAGGAGAGCAACGGACTTTGGCGTTGGCGTTGCGACTTGCGTTGCATCGATTTATCAGCAAAGCGGTGGGTGAGATACCGATTCTCGTTTTAGATGACGTGCTTTCCGAACTTGACCCAGACCGAGCGCGAGCCCTGCTAAATCACTTTCCCATTGGTCAAGTTTTAATAACAACGGCAGCCGAGTTGCCACTTGGTTCACACATAAATAGGACTGTGAGAATTCAAGCCGGAACCATTCTTGATTCAATATGAGCGACGATGGCGACGACATTCAAGATGAAAGACGCAGTACGTCTTTGGGTGAAGAAGTAAACCGATTGCTTCAAAGGCTCGGCTCACCGAATATCGACACAGTGTCAGGAGTTTTTGGGTTATGGAAAGACTTAGTCGGAGAACAAGTGGCGCAACATGTGTCACCCATCAAACTTGACCGTGGTCGTCTGTTAATTGAAGTCGACGATCCGGCATGGTCAACCCATATGAAGTTTCTTGAGCGAGAAATCTGTACAACTTTGAGCCATCACACCGGCACAACAATCAGCGGAATAGACATCAGAGTTAAGTCAGGTCGCGCGAACACTTAGATAGTAGAATAAGAACGCTTGTTTAGTGATTTTTTCATCTAAATGTCAACCCAGAACATCCAAAAAGGTATCTTAAAAATGGCAGTAACTAAAGCTAAACCGGATAAAAAAGTTGGTTCAGCAAAAATTACCCCGGCCTCCTATGGCGCCAAAGACATTCAAGTTCTTGAAGGATTAGACCCTGTACGTAAACGACCCGGAATGTATATCGGGTCAACCGGTCTGACTGGTTTGCACCACTTAATTTGGGAAGTAGTCGACAACTCTGTAGACGAAGCAATGGCCGGGTATTGCACGACTATCACGGTGACGATCAACGAAGACGGTTCTTGCTCAGTAACTGACAACGGTCGTGGTATTCCTGTTGATCCTTATCCTTCTGGGCCACACAAAGGTAAAAGTGCCCTTGAAGTTGTGCTGACCGTGTTGCATGCCGGAGGCAAGTTTGGTGGCGATGGTTACAAAGTGTCTGGTGGATTACACGGCGTGGGTGTGAGTGTTGTCAATGCGCTTTCAAAACGGCTTATCGCAGAAATTGATCGGGATGGATCAAGATATAAACAAGAATTTATCGATGGCGGAAGCCCAAAAACTAAAATTCAAAAAGTTGGGGCCGCGGCTTCAAAGACCAAAACCGGCACGACAATAAGTTTTTGGCCAGACCCGACAATTTTTGCATCTGAAGGCGTTGACTTCGTCGCTCGAACCGTGCTCGAACGGTTGCAGACGATCGCATTCTTAAATCGCAATCTTGAAGTGGTATTTGAAGACAAACGTAAAGACAAAAAAGATAAAGTCACCTATCAATACAAAGGCGGCATCGTTGATTTCGTCAAGCATTTAAATGTTGCTCGTGAATCACTGTTTAATAAAGTTGCGCATTACGAAGCAAGTGAAGCCGACCAAACTTTAGAAATTGCCCTCCAATGGAACACCGGTTATTACGAAGGTATTTTTGGTTATGCCAACGGCATCTCAACAGTTGAGGGCGGTATGCACGTTGAAGGTTTTAAGACCGCTTTAACCTCGGTGTTGAACAAGTATGCGCGATCGTCTGGTGGACTAAAAGAAAAAGACGAAAACCTACTCGGTGAAGATATTCGCGAGGGTCTTACTGCAATCATCACCGTCAAATTGCGCGAACCACAGTTTGAAGGTCAAACAAAGGCAAAACTTGGCAACGTTTCAATTCGATCCTTTGTCCAAAAAGAAACAAATACAAAACTTGAAGAATGGTTGCTCGAGAATCCGACCGAAGCGAATCGGATAATTAAAAAAGCAGTTGCGGCTGCCCAGGCGCGAATCGCGGCAAAGAACGCGCGTAACGCAGTACGTCGAAAGACAGCCCTGTCGGGTGCAGGAATGCCGGACAAACTTAAAGATTGTCAAAGTTCTAATCCGGCCGAAAGCGAACTATTTATCGTTGAGGGAGACTCCGCAGGCGGCACCGCCGTAGATGCGCGCGACCCGCAGAAACAAGCAATTTTGCCAATTCGCGGAAAGATCTTAAATGTAGAGCGTGCGCGTCTCGACAAAATGTTGAAGAACACCGAAGTGCAGGCTTTGATCACCGCAATCGGTGGAGGGGTAGGTAACGATGAGTTCGTCGCCGACAAGGCTCGCTATCACAAAGTGATTATTTTGGCTGATGCAGATGTCGACGGTAGCCATATTCGAACATTGCTTTTGACATTTTTCTATCGTCAAATGCGGCCAATGGTTGAGAGCGGTTTTATCTATATCGCCCAACCACCTTTGTTTTCAACTGAAGTCGGAAAAGAAAAAACATACCTCAAAGACGAGTCGGCAAAAGAGAAGTTTTTGACCGCGAACCCCAACCATAAAAAAGAGTTTCAACGCCTCAAAGGTCTCGGTGAAATGGACTGGCAAGAACTTCGCAGCACAACAATGGACGCCGGAACCAGAACTTTATTGCAGGTCAATGTTGAAGAAGCCGCAGAAGCAGAAAATGTGATGAGTGTTTTGATGGGCGACGACGTTGAAAGCCGTAAAGCTTTTATCCAAAAAAATGCGCGCGATGTAAGAAACCTCGACTTCTGATCAACACACGAAACTAACTTTTTAAGTAGGACGACAAAACCATGGCAGCCAAAAAACCTAAGAAAAATTCAACTAGCAAAAAAACTAGTAAAGGCACCAATAAAAGCGCTAAACCGAACAAGAAACTCGCAAAGAAGTCGGTGCCGAATTCAAATACAAAAAATCTTGGTGCTGCACAATTACCGCTTGCTCCAGGTGTGAGTGTCCAACCCGTTCAACTGCAAGACGAGATGGAGCGATCATTTCTTGATTATGCGATGTCGGTCATTATGTCGCGTGCTTTGCCCGATGTTCGCGACGGCTTAAAACCAGTTCACCGCCGAATTATTTGGGATATGCATCAGCAAGGTTTTCGCCCAGATCGACCGTTCGTCAAATGTGCTCGCGTAACTGGCGACACGATGGCCAGGTATCACCCGCACGGTGATGGTGCGATCTATGACGCGCTCGTGCGTATGGCTCAACCATTTTCGTTGCGACACCCGTTGATTGATTTTCACGGCAACTATGGTTCACCAGACTTCGGGCCTGCTGCGAGTCGTTATACCGAGTCAAGGTTGCACCCACTTGCAATGCAATTACTCGCCGATATTGATGAAGACACGGTTGACTTAATTGCCAACTACGACGGCACATCTGAAGAGCCATCTGTTCTACCTTCGCGGTTTCCAAACTTGCTTGTCAATGGTTCGCAAGGTATTGCAGTCGGCATGGCGACGAGTATCCCACCGCACAATTTGGGCGAAGTTGTTGATGCAACATTGCATTTGATAAATCATCCAGATGCGTCGGTCGCCGATTTGATGAAATTTGTGAAAGGACCAGACTTTCCGACTGGTGGCTTGATTCTCGGTCGCACCGGAATCAATGATGCTTATAAAACTGGTCGCGGCAGCATCAAGATGCGCGCAAAAGTTGCAATCGAAGAGGGTCAGCGCAATCAAATGAGAATTGTGGTGACCGAATTGCCATATCAGGCGAGCTGTTCGGCAATTGCTGCTCGCATTCAAGAACTAGTCGATGGCGGCGATCTAGATGGCATCGCCGATGTCAACGACAACTCATCGGGTGGTGAAACTAATTTGATAATCACCCTGAAGCGTGACGCAAATTCGAATGTCGTAATGAACAATCTGTTCAAGTTGACGACTTTGCAAACAAGTTTTCCGGTGAACATGGTCGCGCTTGTTGACGGTGTGCCACGGGTCGTAAATCTTCGTGATGCACTGCAGGGATATGTTCGTCATCAGATAGATGTGATCACCAGACGCAGTAACTTTCGTCTGGCCAAAGCACAAGATCGCGGGCACATTCTCGAAGGTCGACTTAAGGCTCTAAATGTAATTGACGAAGTGATCAAAGTTATCCGTGGAAGCGAAGACGGTAACTCCGCTAAAGCGGCGCTGATGGGTAAGCAATTCGGGTTTAGCGAGCGCCAAGCAATCGATATTTTAGATATGCAATTGCGACAACTCACGCGGTTGTCGCGAATTGATCTTGAGACAGAGCAAAAAGATGTGCAAGCGCGCATCAAAGAACTTAAAGCGATTCTCGCAGACGACAAAAAATTGCGGGCAGTAATTTCACAAGAACTCAGTGCGGTTCGTGAAACGTTTGCCACAGACCGAGTTTGCAAAATCACCGCCGATGTTGGTGAGATGAGTATCGAAGATCTCGTTGACGACAAAGATCTTGTGGTTGTGATGACGCAGGCGCAATACATTAAGTCGGTTTCAGCAGATTCATTTAGGTCACAAAGCCGAGGTGGTCGAGGCGTTAGTGGCGCGAAGATGAAAGATGCCGACATTGTTCGAAATGTGATCTTCACGACAACGCACGCGTATCTGTTGTTTTTCTCAAACCGTGGTCGAGTGTTCCGACTTCGATCACTTGATATCCCAGAACGTGAGCGCACAGCGAAAGGTATTCCGATTGTCAACCTTTTGCCACTGAAAGCAGGCGAAACGATTCAAGCTATTATTGACACGCGCGAGTTTCCGGGCAAGCGCTTTTTGTTCTTCGTCACAAAACAAGGTCAAGTCAAAAAAACCGCTTTTGACGAATACGATTCGTCTCGTCGAGACGGCTTAATCGCGGTCAAGTTGCGACCAAAAGATGAGTTGATCCGCGTTATTGAAACGCACGGTACCCACGATGTGTTCATTATCAGCCGTGATGGTTTAACGATTCGATTTTCAGAAAAACAAGTTCGACCAATGGGTCGCTCAGCGGCCGGAGTGCGTGGCATGCGATTGCGCGCGGGTGACGAGGTCGTGTCTGTTGACATCGCCAAAACGGGTGCCTCTTTGCTCTTGATGACCGAGTCTGGTTATGGCAAACGAACTCCACTAAACAATTTCATGCGCAAAGGCAGAGGTGGATTAGGAATGATTGGCATCAAACTCACCGGCAAAAAAGGTCATGTCGTAGCGGCATTTATGGTTGGTGTCGACGACGAAATAGTTGCCGTGTCTTCTGTTGGCACAACAATTCGAACTCCAGTTAAAGATATTTCAACGCAAGGTCGAGCGGCAACTGGTGTGCGAGTGATGAGCCTTGGCGCGGGGCAGGTTGTGGCCTCAGTTGCGCCAATCCTGGCGACCGACGAAGTTTAGCTATTTTTTCTAAAATTAGTTTTAAAAAAAACGACAGCGGCTCGGCTGTGTTGTTTATTTTGGTTGCAATAACTGCGACAGTTCTAACGGTTGCCGGTGTGAGTAACTCGTTAAACACGATTATTGGTTCACAACGCGCGCAAGCCGCCGCTGATGCCGGCGCGTTGGCATGTGCGATACATGGGCAAGATGCCGTTGAGCAAATAGTTATAAAAAATGAGGCAGAATTAATTTCAGTGTCTGCGTCAACCAGCCAATGCCAAGTTGTTGTGCAGTTTCGTGGCATTTTGCGTGATGCTTTCGCCGTGACGAGTAGCGATGGTCGTCTGCCTACACTGCAAAGGTGAAGTTATCGGCGGTGACTCCAAAAGATAGACCCCGTGTGCGACGTGTGTCGCGGGTTATTCGAGATATTGATCCTTGGTCGGTATTCAAAGTAGGTCTGGTTTTCCACCTTGTTTTATATTTTGTGGTGTTGATTTCGCTCGTATTGTTATGGAGCGTTGCCGAGTCAACGGGCACGATTGAAAATATCGAAAACTTTATGGAGTCGTTCGGTTGGGAATCTTTTTCGTTTGACGGCTGGGCTCTTTTCAAAAACCTGTGGGTTTTGGGGTTGTTCGTGGTTGTTTTGTTTACAGGGTTATGGGTGCTGATAGCGACTATTTTTAATCTAATTACCGACCTCGTCGGAGGAGTTCGGGTCACCGTACTTGAAGAAGAAGTGCGAGCCAGCAAAGATCCCGTAGTTGAGGCTGGTGAAACTGAGCAGTAGCCTTGCAAGTCCTCGTATTACTTCGGGGCTATAGCTCAGTTGGTTAGAGCGCATCCCTGATAAGGATGAGGTCACAAGTTCGATTCTTGTTAGCCCCACGACACAAATTGGTCCTCGATCTGAAGAGATTCACGCCTACCGATAAAGTAAGTGGTATCAAGACCATGCTTTACGGTTCGCAAAATATCCAAAGACCTCTAGATCGTCGAAACCACTTAGTTTGAGCGACTCAAAAACCGCGTATCGCTACTACGCCTATGCTCGTCAGGCACTTGTTGAAGCGTTGCGACTCGCCAATGTAGTCGCAGGGGACGAAGTTTTGGTACCTGCTCTAATCTGCAAAGACGTCCTCTCATCGATCCACACAGTTGGCGCAAAGCCAATTTTTTATCAAGTTGATAAGACCCTTGCGCCAATTTCACTACCGCACACTCCTGCGACTAGGGCAGTCATTGCCGTTAACTATTTTGGTTTTCCACAAGATTTAGAAGCATTTTTTGATTATTGCAAAAAATTTTCTGTGAAATTAATTGAAGATAATGCTCACGGTTATTTGAGTGCAAACGGCGATGGCGTCCTGCTCGGTAATCGGGCGCCGTTAGGT